>NZ_LGCW01000317.1:0-110347 GCF_001279365.1 Streptomyces sp. NRRL F-5755
AGCCGTCGTCTTCCTGGAGAAGTCCGGCGTCGACCTGTCCGCCGCCCTCGACGTCCTCAACGGCGGGCTGGCCGGCTCGACCGTGCTGACCCGTAAGAAGGACAACTTCCTGAACCGCGACTTCGCGCCGGGTTTCCGCATCGACCTGCACCACAAGGACATGGGCATCGTCACCGACGCCGCCCGCGCCGTCGGCGCCGCCCTGCCCACCGGCACCCTCGTCGCCTCCCTGATCGCGGCCCTGCGCGCCCAGGGCGACGGCGGCCTCGACCACTCCGCCCTCCTGCGCGGCGTCGAACGCCTCTCCGGCCACACCGTTTGACGGCCTGTCGGGTCATCGACGAAGCCGTCGGCCCGGACGCGTGCATCGTCACCGACGCCGGTCTTCGCCGGCTCTGCGGCGACCCGCACCGGTCGTCGTCGCACCGCGCGCGGCGGTACGTGGTGTGCGGCGGGAACGGGCCGCCCGGCCGCCAAGTACCGGTCACGATCGGCGTACGGGTGGCCCTGGACGCCCTGGGCCGCCGGGACACCACGGTCGTCACACTCGTCCACGTACAAGAACTGCCGCGTGCCACCGACGCGTTGGCGTTCGCGGTGCTGCACGACGTGCCGTTCGTGCTGGCCGCGGTCGGGCCCGATGATCCCAGCGGCAGGCGGTCGCTGGAGCTGATGCGGGCGTACGGCTGCTCGGCGCACCGGGTGGACGACCCCGACGCCCTGCGCTCGGCGGTCACTTGGGCCCGCAAGGAGGCCGTGACCACCGCGCGGCCGGTCCTGCTGCTGGCCACCGCGCATCCCTCGCCCGAGGCGTAAGAGCCCGGGCCCCCTGAAGACTTCCCGGCGGCGGCGCCGACACCTGTCCTGTCGCGCCCAGGCGCCGCCGCCGGGAGACCCTCCGAGCGCGCCCGAAATGCCGCTCTCCGACCCGTCCGAGCACCACCCCGCAACTTTTCAACAAAGTGTTGACGATGGTGGGGGTGCTCCCTACGCTCCAACATGCGGAAGCCGACTTCCGCGCTCTCGTACGGAAGGTCACCATGCCGAAGCCCACGACGACGCGCCGTCTCACCACGGAAGCCGGCGCCCCGATCGCCGACAACCAGAACTCCGCCACCGCCGGCGTCGGTGGCCCGCTGCTCCTCCAGGACCAGCACCTCCTGGAGAAGCTGGCCCGCTTCAACCGAGAGCGCATCCCGGAGCGGGTGGTGCACGCCCGCGGCTCGGGCGCGTACGGGTACTTCGAGGTGACCGACGACGTCACCGCCTTCACCCGCGCGGACTTCCTGAGCGCGGTCGGCCGCCGCACCGACCTGTTCATCCGCTTCTCGACCGTCGCCGACAGCCTCGGCGGCCCGGACGCCGCCCGTGACCCGCGCGGCTTCGCGGTCAAGTTCTACACCGAGGAGGGCAATTACGACCTCGTCGGCAACAACACCCCGGTCTTCTTCATCAAGGACCCGCTGAAGTTCCCGGACTTCATCCACTCGCAGAAGCGCGACCCGTTCACCGGCAAGCAGGAGCCGGACAACGTCTGGGACTTCTGGGCCCACTCCCCCGAGGCCACCCACCAGGTCACCTGGCTGATGGGCGACCGCGGCATCCCGGCCTCCTACCGGCACATGAACGGCTACGGCTCGCACACGTACCAGTGGACGAACGCCGACGGCGAGGGCTTCTTCGTCAAGTACCACTTCAAGACCAACCAGGGCGTCCGCTGCCTGAGCAGCGACCAGGCCGCCGAGCTGGCGGGCAAGGACCCCAACAGCCACCAGACCGACCTGCTGCAGTCCATCGAGCGCGGCGTGTACCCGTCCTGGACGCTGTATGTGCAGGTCATGCCGGCGGCCGAGGCGGCGGACTACCGCTTCAACCCGTTCGATCTGACGAAGGTGTGGCCGCACACCGACTACCCGCTCCGGCGCGTCGGCCGGATGGTCCTCGACCGCAACCCGGACAACGTCTTCGCCGAGGTCGAGCAGGCCGCGTTCTCGCCCAACAACTTCGTGCCCGGCATCGGCCCGTCCCCGGACAAGATGCTCCAGGGCCGGCTGTTCGCCTACGCCGACGCGCACCGCTACCGCCTGGGCGTCAACCACACCCAGCTGCCGGTCAACGCGCCGAAGGCGACCGTGGCGAACAACTACGGCCGGGACGGCCTGATGGCCGCCAACGCCTACGGTCGGCACGCCAAGAACTACGAGCCCAACTCCTACGACGGGCCCGTGCAGTCGGACCAGCCGCTGGCCGCGCCGTTCGCGCTCACCGGCCACACCGGCACCCACGCGGCCCCGGCGCACCCCAAGGACGACGACTTCTTCCAGGCCGGCGAGCTGTACCGGCTGATGTCCGAGGACGAGAAGAACCGCCTGGTGACGAACATCGCGGGCGGCCTGGCGCAGGTCTCGCGGGACGACGTGGTCGAGAAGAACCTCGCCCACTTCCACGCCGCCGACCCGGAGTACGGCAAGCGCGTCGAGGCGAAGGTCCGCGAACTGCGCGAGGACTGAGTCCCCGGTCGGCGCGAGGGCCCGACGGGAGGTCCGGCCCTGCGCGCGCCCGTGCCGGCCGGTCCGCTGAGGGGTGGCCGGCCGGCACGGCACTCCCCCGAACCCCGCCCGGCGGCGCGACCGTCCTGTCGCGCCCGACTCCCGTGCCGCCGGGCGGCACCACCACGGCGCCGGTGCGGGCGGAACCACGCCCGGTGTCCGTATGATCCGGGCGAAAGCCGAACCCGCGTGCATATCCCTGCGGTATGGTCGGCCTCCCACCGTGAGTCTCCCCCCAACGCCCGCCGGGGGACCATGGACGGCAACGGAACCTGTCTGCCGACCTACCTGCCGGGAGCCGACCATGGCCGACAGCGTGCCGGTGCGCTGCCCGACGTGCCGCCGCGAGAACGCTTTCACCCCGCCCACGTTCCCGTGCGCCTGCGGGGCGCCGCTGACCCTGCCGGTGCTGCGTGGCGGTGTGCCGGTGGAGATCGTGCATCGTACGTGGCAGAGCTCCTGGGTGGAGGTGCGCTGCGACACCTGCGGGCGGCTGGATGAGTGGCCGGCGCCGGAGTCGGGCTGTGTGTGCGGCACGGTGGTGCGCGTTCCCGTCGTGCCCGTACCGACGCCGCCCCCGCCGAATCCGCCGGCGCCCGGCAGTTCCCTCGCGTCCTCGCCCGGACCGCCGCCGGTGCTGCGGCCCGCCTTCCGCCCCGTCACCATTCGTACGGCCCGCGACTGTGTCACCGCTGCCGCCCAGTACCTGAAGTGGCTCGGGTTCACCGATGTGCTGGCGGCGCAGGAGCGCAGCGCGTCCGGGGTGGACCTGCGCGGCACCGGTGTGGTGGCCCAGGTGGACCCGACGACCCGGGCGACCAAGCTGCGGGAGATCGAGTGTCTATGGCTCAACGGCCTCAACGACTCCGCGATCGCGGTCTGCTTCTCCCTGGCGGGCTACTCCCGCGACGCCCGCGCCCGCGCCGACGAACTGCACCTCCCGCTGTTCGTCATGGATCTCACCGGTACCCCGCAGCCGGTCAACGACCCGGCCGACGAGCTGATCAGGGACGGCGCCACGGGCCGGTAGGGGCGGCGGCCGGCCGTCGCGGCGGCGCTGGTTAGGGTCGGTGGGTCCCCGACCAGCGTACGGAGAAGCTTGATGACGGCCAGGAACGGCGCGGACGCGCTGCTGCAACTGCGCGGTGTCAGCCGTCGCTACGGCGACCGGCAGGCCCTGCACCCGATCGACCACGACCTGGCCGCGGGCCGCTGCACCGCGCTGTTCGGGCACAACGGGTCCGGCAAGTCCACGCTGCTGCGCATCGCGTGCGGCCGGGACGCGCCGACCGGCGGCCGGGCGCTGTTCGCGGGCCGTACGGTCGCCGAGGACGACCCGGAGGTGCGGGCGCGGGTCGCGGTGGTCGGCGACAGCGTGGCCTGCTACCCGGACCTCACCGTCCGCGAACACCTCGAACTCGTCACGGTCGCGCACGCGGTGGACGACGCCCCGGCCTGGATCGACCAGGTGCTCGCCGACCGGCGGCTGGCCGACCACGCCGACGCGCTGCCCAACGCGCTTTCTTCCGGTCAGCTGCAGTCGCTGCTGCTGGCCGCCGCGCTGGTACGGCCGCGTGACCTGCTCGTCCTGGACGAACCGGAACAGCGGCTCGACCCCGGCGCCCGCGCGCGCCTGGCCGCCCTCCTGGTTGCCGAGAAGGAGGACGGCGTGGCCGTCCTGCTCGCCACGCACCAGGCCGAGCTGGCCGAGGAGGTCGCCGACCACATGATCGCGCTGGAGGACGGCCGGGTGATCGAGCAGGGCACTCCGGCGGAGGTGCTGCGCAAGCTGGGTGTGCGCTCATGAGGGCGCACGGTACGGAGACGGTCCCGCACGCGGAGGAGGAGACCGCCGGCCCGGCCGTCTGGACCGAGGAGGAGGACGACCGCACCGCCGAGACGCTGCGCTGGCTGCGCGACAAGCGCCGGGCGCACCAGCGGCAGCGCCGCCGCGACCGTGCCGTCCTCGCGTACTGCGTGGTGCTCGCCGTCCTCGGCTACGGCGGCGGCTACGCCTACCGTTTCCTGCAGTCGCTGAAGATCGGCGCGGACCACGGCAGCCTCGGCGCGGACCTCCAGCGCACCCTGCCGGGCGCCTTCGTCGTCGTCGCCCTCGCGCTGGCCGTGCTCGCCGCCCGCGACGCGCTGTGGCGCGGGCCGGTGGTCGTGTCCGGGCCGTCCGCCGGGTGGCTGCTGGCACAGCCCGTACGGCGCGGCGCGGTGCTGCGGCCCGCCTTCCGGATGTCCGCCGTACTGGCGATGTCCGCGGGTGCGCTCGCCGCGACGGCCGCGGCCGTCGTCCTGCACGTCACCGGCCTGGCCTCCTTCGGCGCTGCGCTGGCCGCGCTGCTCCCGGCCGGGGTCTGCCTGCCGCTGCTGGCCGTATCGCTGGGCATGGCGGTCGAGCGCAGGTCACAGTCAGCACATCTCGTACGGCGGCTGACCGCGCCTGCCGCCCTCCTTCTGGCGCTGGCGGCCGGTCAGACGGCACTGGCCTTCGGCGGCCATCGCTGGGCGCCTCTGGAGTGGGCCGAACTGTGGTCCGGCCCGTGGGGCTGGGCGGCACAGCCGGTGGTGGCGATCACCGGCGGGCGGGCTCCGGGCTGGCCCGTCGCGCTCGTACTCCTCGCGGCCGTCACCGCCGCCGCGGCCGGGTACGCGCACCGGGACGCCGCGTACGTACCCAACGCCCAGCTGCGGGGCCGCGCGGCGACGGCCTCGGCCGTCACGTCCGGAGTGTTCGCCCTGGAGCTGCGGGCCGCGAAACTGGCCGTCCTGGAGGCGGGCGGCGACGCGCCCAAGCGCCGGGTGCGGCTGCCGTCGCCGCCGCACCGGTACCTGATCGTGGTGTGGCGCGATCTGCTGGCCCTGCTGCGCATGCCGGGGCGGCTGGGGCGGGCGGTCGCCTGGACGGCGGCCGCGGCCGCCGCGGTGGGTCTCGGTGCCGGGCCGGTCGCCGAGCGGCGTGTGCTCGGCCTGGCCGTAGGGCTGCTGTGCGGATACGCCGCGGTCGGCGCCCTCGCCGAACCCGCCCGCCTGGAGACGGACGACGCGCGACGCGCCGCCTGGTCACCGTTCCGGCTGCGGACGCTGATGCTGCACCACGCCATCGTGCCGGCGGTGCTCGGCGCGCTGCTGGGCCTGCTGGCGGCCGTACCGTACGCGCTCGCCGGTGCCGGGTGGGCGCTGCTGCTGATGCCGCTGTGCGCGGCACCGTTCGCCGCGGCGGCGGTCTTCGGCGCCTGCCGTGGCCCGGCCCGCACGGACCTGCTGTTCGTCGGCGGCGCCACACCGATGGGCGGCCCCGGCCCGTTCCTGTTCGCCGCCTGGTACGCCGCCGGTCCGCTGGTGTCGGTCACCGGCCTGACCCTCGTCCTGAACCCGGCCCTGGCCCACGGGCCGGACGCACGGTCGGTGCTCCAAGCGGGCGTCATGGCACTGGTGTTGACGGCCGGACTGCTGTTCTTCGCGGGGCGGTCGGCGGGCCGGCTCGTACGCCACTGAGCCGTCCGGCCGGGAAGGAAACGGCCGCTCCGGCGGTTGTGTCCGGCCGTGACGGCCGACCACAGGGACGAGGAGCTGAGGCCCGTATGAAGGTGATCGTCATCGGAGCGAGCGGGGTCATCGGAAGCGCGGTCGCCGACGAACTGGAGGGGCGCGGGCACACGGTCGTACGGGCCTCGCGGCGCGGACCGGTACGGGTGGACATGGAGGATCCGGCGTCCGTGGACGCGCTGTTCGAGGACTCGGCCGTGCGCGGCGCGGACGCGGTGATCTGCTGCGCGGCCAGCGGCCGGCTGACGCCGCTGGACGAGCCTTCCGACGCCGAATTCACCCGTGGCCTGCACGGCAAGCTGCTCGGGCAGGTGCAGCTGACCCGGCGCGCGCTGCACCACCTCCAGGACGGCGGGGCGGTCGTGCTCACCAGCGGACGGTTCGACGAACCCACGCCGGGCGGCGCGTTCACCGCGCTGGTGAACACGGGGCTGGACGCCTTCGCGCAGGCCGCGGCGCCCGAGATGCCCCGCGGGCTGCGGCTCACCGCCGTCAGCCCCGGCTGGGTCAGCGAGACCCTGGAGCGGCTGGGCATGGACCCGTCCGCGGGCACCCCGGCCGCCGAACTGGCCCGTACGTACGCGGACGCCGTGGAGGGCCGTACCGCCTGACCCGGCGCCCGTACCCGGAAAACCGGCTGCCGTACGCCGCGCGACCTGCGACGGTGCTGCCATGAAGGCATCCGGCACCCGCCCCGACCCCGCCCTCCGTCCGGCCGCCCCCGGCGACCTCCCCGCGCTGCGCGCCATCGAGCGCGCGGCCGGGGAGGCTTTCCGCGCCGTGGGCATGGACCTGATCGCGGACGACGAACCGCCGTCGCCCGCGGAACTGACCCGCTATCAGCAGGCGGGACGGGCCCTGGTCGCCGATGACGGCGCTGCGGACGGCGCGCCGCTCGCCTATCTGCTGTGGGAGCCGGTCGACGGCTGCGCCCACATCGAGCAGGTCTCGGTCCACCCGGACGCCGCCCGCCGCGGCCTCGGCCGGGCGCTCATCGAGCGGGCGTGGCAGGACAGCGGGCTTCCGGCGCTGACCCTGACGACGTTCGCGGACGTTCCGTGGAACGCCCCGTACTACGCCCGTATCGGCTTCCGTGTCCTCGCCGAGGCCGAACTGACGCCCGGTCTGCGGGAGATCCGCCGCCGGGAGGGCGAACTGGGCCTGGACCGGTGGCAGCGGGTGTGTATGCGCCGGGACGGCTGAGGACCGGCGGCCGGCACCGCGTACGGCGCACGGGCCGGTGGCCTGGTTGTGTGACCTGCGCGGGCACCCGGCTTGCCGGTGTTCCGGCCGCCAGGGACGATCGCCGGATGAAGCCACCGCAACCGGCGTCCCGGCCCCCTTCCCGCCCCGGTTTCGGGGATCTCGGCGAGCAATCCGCCACGGCGACGGCCCGCCTCTCTCCCGGCCGGCGCGCCCTCGCCGTGGCCGCGTCCGTCGCCGTCGCCGTCCTCGTGCCCGTGTTCGGTACGGGGCTCGTGGTCGACGAGTCGTACGAGATCCGGTTACCCGGGGACGGGGCCACCGCGCTGCTGCGGGCGGTGCTGCTGGCCGCGCTGTGCGTGCACGTCGGGGAGTTGGCGGGGGCGCGGCTGGCGCGGCGGGTGGCCGGGGCGTCGGCGGGGCTGCCGCGGTCGTGGGCGGTGCGGGCCGCGTGGGCGGGGGTGGCGGCGGCCGTGGGGCAGTTGCTGCTGGTGGCGGGGAGCGGCTCGCCGGTGGCGGGGCTGTCCGGGCCCGCCCTCGTCGAGGCGTACGCAACCCGGCCGGGCCTGCTCGCGCTCCTGGAGGCCAACGCCTTCCTGCTGGCCGCCCTGTGCGCCGCCTCCAGACGCCCGGGGTGGGCGGCCGTGCCGCTGGCGGCCATCGTGTTCGGCGAGGCGCTGCGGGCCCACCCCGAGCCGTACACCCCGGAGATCGGCACGGCCCTCACCCTGGTGCACCTGACGGCGACCGCGCTGTGGACCGGCGGGCTGCTGCACGTGCTGCGGACGCGGTGGCGGTGGCGGCACGACGCGGCGGCCGGGCGCGAGTTGCTGACGCGGTACGCGCGTCCCGCGGCGCTGCTGTTCGCCGCGATCACCGCGACCGGCGTGTGCAGCACGCTGCGCCGGCTGCCGCTCGCGGAGGCGTTCGCCTCGGGGTACGGGCGTGTGCTGCTGGCCAAGCTGGTCCTCGTCCTGGTCGTGAGCGGGCTGGCGCTGGCCGCGCGCGGGCGGCTGCGGCGGGAGGCGGCCGTGCCGGGCGCGGCCACCCGGCCGGCCCGTGCGGAGCTGGTGGCGCTGGCGGCGGTGGTGCTGGTTTCCGCCGTTCTGACGGCCGTACCACTGCCGCCCGCGCCGGTCTAGCGGTGCGTCGGCACCGCCCGGGGGCCGGGACCGGTGGCGCGCCATAATGCCTGCATGTTCGATGCCAAGCGGCTGCGGGCCGTCTGTCTGGACTTCAACGGGGCGGTCGAGGAGTTCCCGTTTCCCCGGCACCCGGAGGTGTCCACGTTCAAGGTCGGCGGGAAGATCTTCGCGCTGGCCACCCTGGACGCCGTGCCGCTGACCGTGAGCCTGAAGTGCGACCCGGAACTGGCCGAACGGCTGCGCGCCGCGCACCCCGAGATCGTGCCGGGCTACCACCTCAACAAGCGGCACTGGAACACCGTCTCGCTGGCGGGGGCGCTGGACGACCGGCTCGTCCTGGACATGATCGAGGATTCGTACGACCTGATCGTGGCACGGCTGCCGCGCGCCCAGCAGCTGGTGCTGGACTGGCCGGGCCGCGCCTGATCCCATGGCGCGCGGCCCGGCCGTACCGCTGCTGACGGCTTCTTACGTCTGGTTCTTACGTCTGGGCGGCCTCGACCGGCCCCGCGGCGCCCCCGCCCGCCGGCCGTACCGGCTCCGCCGTCGCCTCCGCCTCCGCCGCCAGCCGCTCCGCCAGCCGCTCCCGCAGCTCGATCTTGCGGACCTTGCCGCTGACGGTCATCGGGAAGGCGTCGAGGACGTGGACGTAGCGCGGGACCTTGTAGTGCGCCAGCCGCGAGCGGCAGAAGCGGGCCAGCTCGTCGCGGGTGAGGCCGGCCGCGGGGTCGCGCAGGATGACGCAGGCGGCGATCTCCTCGCCGTACTTGGCGTCCGGCACGCCGACCACCTGCACGTCCGCGATCTTCGGGTGGGTGTAGAGGAACTCCTCGATCTCGCGCGGGTAGACGTTCTCCCCACCCCGGATGATCATGTCCTTGATGCGGCCGACGATGCGCAGATAGCCGTCGTCGTTCATCACCGCGAGGTCACCGGTGTGCATCCAGCGCTCCGCGTCGATCGCCTCGTCGGTGCGCTCCGGCTCCTCCCAGTAGCCCAGCATCACGCTGTAGCCGCGGGTGCACAGCTCGCCGGGCTCGCCGCGCGGCACCGTCGCGCCGGTCGCCGGGTCCACCACCTTGACCTCGATGTGCGGCAGTACCCGGCCCACCGTGCCGGTGCGGTGCGCCAGGTCGTCGTCGCGCCGCGTCTGCGTGGAGACCGGCGAGGTCTCGGTCATGCCGTAGCAGATGGAGACCTCGGCCATGTGCATCTCGGAGACGACCCGCCGCATCACCTCCTCGGGGCACGGCGAGCCCGCCATGATCCCGGTGCGCAGCGACGACAGGTCGAACGTGGCGAAGTCCGGGTGGTCCAGTTCGGCGATGAACATGGTCGGTACGCCGTACAGGGACGTGCAGCGCTCCTGCTCGACGGCGCGCAGGGTGGCCGCCGCGTCGAAGGCGGGCGCCGGGATGACGATGCAGGCGCCGTGCGAGGTGGCCCCCAGGTTGCCCATCACCATGCCGAAGCAGTGGTAGAAGGGCACCGGCAGACAGACCCGGTCGTGTTCCGTGTAGCCGACGGTCTCGCCCACCCAGAAGCCGTTGTTGAGGATGTTGTGGTGGGAGAGGGTGGCGCCCTTCGGGAAGCCGGTGGTGCCGGAGGTGTACTGGATGTTGACCGGGTCGTGCGGCGACAGCTCCTTCGCGCAGGCGGCCAGCCGCTCGTGCGGCACCTTCGCGCCCGCCGCCAGCAGCCCGTCCCAGGTCGGGTCGTCGATGTAGATCACATCGCGCAGCGCCCGGCTCTCGGCCCGCACCTGCTCGATCATCCGCCGGTAGTCGCTGGACTTGTGGGCGACGGCGGAGACCAGCACGCTCATCCCGGCCTGCTTGAGCACATACGCCAATTCGTGCACACGGTAGGCCGGATTGATGTTGACCATGATGGCGCCGATGCGGGCGGTGGCGTACTGCACCAGCACCCATTCCGGGCAGTTGGGCGCCCAGATGCCGACCCGGTCGCCCTTGCGCACGCCCTTGGCCAGCAGGCCGAGCGCCACCTCGTCCACCGCCCGCCCCAGCTCCGCGTACGTCCAGCGGCGCCCGCCCGCCACGTCCACCAGCGCCTCGCGGTCGCCGAAGCGGCTGATCGCGCGCTCCAGGTCGGCGCCGATGGTGCGGTCGAGCAGCGGCCGGCCGGTCTCGCCCCGGGCGTACGCCAGGTGGTGACCCGCCGCGGCGCTCTCCCGGGGTCCCGGCGGGTGGCCCGGCGGCCTGCTCATGTCGGTCATCGGTGGTCTTCCTCTCGGTACTCGGCGGCGCCCCCGCCCTCCTCGGCGGTGCGCTCGCGCAGCTCCACGCGACGGATCTTGCCCGAGACCGTCTTGGGCAGGTCCGCGAACTCCAGCCGCCGTACGCGCTTGTACGGGGCGAGCACCGCCCGGGAGTGGGCGAAGAGCGCCGCCGCGGTCTCGGGACCAGGTTCCCAGCCGGCCGCCAGCACCACATACGCCTTGGGAACGGCCAGCCGGAGGGGGTCGGGCGCGGGCACCACGGCGGCCTCGGCCACCGCTTCGTGTTCCAGGAGTGCGCTCTCCAGCTCGAAGGGTGAAACCTTGTAATCACTGCATTTAAATACCTCGTCGCGCCGGCCGACGTAGGTGATGTAACCCTCGGCGTCGCGCGAGCCGATGTCCCCGGTGCGGTAGTAGCCGCCGGCCATCGCCTCGGCGGTGCGGTCCGGGTCGCCGTGGTAGCCGGTGGTCAGGCCGACCGGGCGGGCCGACAGGTCGAGGGCGATCTCGCCCTCGTCGGCGGGCTCGCCGGTGACCGGGTCCAGCAGCACGACCTCGAAGCCGGGCAGGGGGCGGCCCATGGAGCCCGGTTTGAGGAGCTGCCCCGGGGTGTTGGCGACCTGCACGGCGGTCTCGGTCTGCCCGAACCCGTCCCGGATGGTGACGCCCCACGCCTCCCGCACCCGCTCGATGATCTCCGGGTTGAGCGGCTCGCCGGCCGCGACGATCTCGCGCGGCGGGTTCTTCAGCGCCGTCAGGTCGGCCTGGATGAGCATCCGCCAGACGGTGGGCGGCGCGCAGAAGCTGGTGACGCCCGCCCGGTCCATCTCGGCCATCAGCCGGGCCGCGTCGAAGCGGGTGTAGTTGTGGATGAAGACGGTGGCCTCGGCGTTCCAGGGGGCGAAGAGGTTGGACCAGGCGTGCTTGGCCCAGCCCGGCGAGGAGATGTTCAGGTGGACGTCGCCGGGTTTGAGGCCGATCCAGTACATCGTCGCCAAGTGACCGACGGGGTACGAGGTGTGGGTGTGCTCGACCAGCTTGGGGCGGGCCGTGGTGCCGGAGGTGAAGTAGAGCATCAGGGTGTCGTCGGCGTGGGTGGGCCCCGTGGGCTCGTACGTCTCGGCGGCGGAGTACGCGTCCTCGTAGGCGAGCCAGCCCGCCGCCGCTGCCTCCTCGCCGCCGCCGACCGCGATCCGCGTGTAGTCGCCGGGTACGTCCGCGAACTTGCCGATGTCGTCGCCCCGTACGAGCACGTGCCGGGCCCGGCCGCGCCGCACGCGGTCGGCGAGGTCGAGCGGGCCGAGCAGCGGGGTGGCGGGGATGACCACCGCGCGCAGTTTCATCGCGGCGAGGGCGGTCTCCCACAGCTCGGTCTGGTTGCCGAGCATGACCACGATCCGGTCGTCGGCGCGTACGCCCTGCGCGGCCAGCCAGTTGGCGGCCTGGTTCGAGCGGCGGCGCAGTGCGTCGAAGGTGTGGCGGGTGTGGGTGCCGTCCTCCTCGACGATGTGCAGGGCGGTGCGGTCGTTGCCGTCGGCGATGCGGTCGAACCAGTCCAGCGCCCAGTTGAAGTACGCGGGCCGGGGCCAGGTGAAGCCCTTGCGCGCGCCGTCGTAGTCCTCGCGGTGGCGCAGAAGGAAGTCCCGGGCCGCGCGGAACGCGGCGGTCGGGCCGGCGTCGGCGGCGCCCTCTCCGGCTCCCGAGGAACCCGCCGCTCCCGTCACCCCCGTAACCGGCACAACACCGCCCTTACCACCTGTACCGCCCATCACACCTGTCTCTTCGGTGTCCGCCATGTGTCCTCCTCATTGCCGCACCGCCTACCGCCATCGTGTAATCAGTGACGCAGGTCTCACCACCCCCGAACGGGGGGAAGCGGAGGTTTCGGCGTGCGGGTCGAGTCAGAGTCCGGCGGGTCCGTGGACGTACGGGCGGCGCTGTCGCGGCTGCGGCGGGCGAGCGGGCTGCCGGTGGCGTTCGGCGGGCTGCGGTACGGCACCGGCCGCTACCGCATCAGCGAACTGTCGGGCACCAGATCCGCCGCGCTGCACGGGCTGGCCATCCGGCACGGCAACGGCCTCGGCGGCAAGGCCGCGGTCCTCACCCGGCCCTTCGCGGTGACCGACTACCACTCCTCCCCCGTGATCAGCCACGAGTACGACGCGGCCGTGGCGGCCGAGGGCCTGTGCTCCGTGCTCGCGGTGCCGGTCGTGGTGCGCCGCCGGGTGCGCGGCGTCCTGTACGGGGCACTGCGGCACCCCGTACAGCTCGGCGACCGCTCACTGTCCGCCGCGATGGCCGCCGCCCGCGAACTGGAACAGGCCCTGCTGCTCCAGGACGAGGCACAGCGGCTCCTGTCGGTCACCCGGCAGCCGGACGCCGCCGACCCGTCGATGTGGGAGGAGGTACGCGAGGCACACGGCGAGCTGCGCGCGCTGGCCCAGCGCATCGCGGACCCGGCCCTGCGCCGGGAACTGCTGACGGCCTGCGGACGGCTGGCGGCGGCGTCCTCCCCCGAACGCGGCACGGAGGACCCGGTCCCGCTGGCGCCGCGCGAGGTGGACGTCCTGGCCTGCGTGGCCACCGGCGCGACCAACGCCGTGGCGGCGGAACGGCTGGGCCTGCGCCCGGAAACCGTCAAGAGCTACCTGCGCTCCGCCATGCGCAAACTGGGCGTGCATTCCCGCCTTCAGGCGGTGGTGGCGGCGCGGCGGGCGGGGGTGCTGCCGTAGCCCGTGGCACGTGACGGCGGGTCCGGCCGGGCCGGCCGGACCCGCGTGTGGTGCGTGGTGTCACTTGTGGTGCGGCTGGTAATAACGCCCCAGCTGCTCGTGGTAGTCGGGGTTGCCGAGGTGCTTCTCCTTGTCGAACTCCGGAGAGTTCTTGATCTCTTCCTTGGTGCGGGAGACGAAGATCTTGCGTTCGGCGGTGTCCACCGACGCGATGACACCGGCCGGCAGCAGCACGCTCTTGCCGAAGATCCAGACGCCGGTGTCCACCACGATCCAGGCGGAGCCCACATCGTCGGAGTGCTTGTCGACCTTGCCGATATGGCCGTCCGTGGCCTCGACCTTGTACCCGACGAGGTCCGTGCCCGCCGTGTGCCCGGCGGAGGCGGGGTAGCCCCAGATGTCGGTCATGGAGAGCTCCTTCGCACGATCGGGAGTCGCAACACGTCGCCGGGTGCCCGGGGGCACGGCGGCCAAACGGCGGCGTCGCGCGGTGCCGTGACTTCCGGCCACCGTGCCACGCCGCCGCATCCGGCCGCCCCGCCCCTACTTGTCGGCGGTCAGCTTCCCGGCCGAGCCCCAGCTGTCGGTGGGCACCTCGTGGATCCATACCTGCACGCTCTCGGCGGGTACGTGCAGCGCGTCCACGAACGCGTCGGTGATCTGCCGGACCAGCTCGCGCTTGAGCTCGGTGCTGCGCGGGCCCTGCTGAACGGTGACGACGGGCATGACGGAACTCCCCTCACGGCGGCGGCCGCCCGGCCGTTCCGGGCGCCTCTTCCGCATGCCTCCAGTCCATCCGGAGCGGGCCCGGTGACCAAGAAGCAGTCCGCGCTCGCTGCGATCACGGATCGAGATCGTGCGCGGCGGCCGCGCACGCCGTGAGCAGTGCGTCCAGGCACGCGGGCGGCGCGGTGCGGTGCACGGCCAGCGAGGTGGTCAGCGTGAGGGGCGTACGGAAGGGGCGGAAGGCGACGCGCCGGGTCCGCAGTTGGCGGGCGTGCGCGGCGTACACCACGGTCCAGGAGGGGTGGGCGGACCCGGCGGCACCGATCACGGCCAGATTGTCCTGGAGCGATCCGGCCGGCGGGCCCGGTACGGGTACGGGTTCGAACCCCGCGTCGTGGCAGGCGGTCAGCACGCGGTCCACGAGGGCCGGGTTGGTGCGGCGGGCGGTCAGCCGCAGCGGTACGGCGGCCAAGTCGGCCAGGTCCACACCCTCGGCATCCTCCGCCCCGGCAGCCGCGAGGGGGTGCGCGGCGGGCAGGACGGCGACGAGCGGGTCCGGCCAGAGCGGTACGTGGCGGAGCACGCCATCGGTACCGGCACTGTCCGTATCCAGGCCGTCCGCGCCATCGCTGCCCGCACCCCGTACGAACGCGGCGTCCAGTTCGCCCTTGGCCACCCGGTCCAGGCGTTCGCGCGTCGGCGCGGAGACCAGCTGGACGCGGAGGCCGGGGGCGAGACGGGCCAGGGCGTCCAGGACCCGGTCCAGGTGGTCGCCCAGGCCCGCGCTCGTCCCGAGCCGCAGGGTGCTGCGCCGGGTGCCGACGAGGTCGGCGACGACGGCGAGCGCGCGTTCCTCCGCGGCGAGCAGGGCCCGCGCCTCGGGCAGGAACCGTTCTCCGGCGGCCGTGAGCCGTACCTGCCGCGCCGACCGGTCGAACAGGTCAGCGCCCACCTCCCGCTCCAGCCGCCGCACCTGCTGGCTGACCGCCGACTGCACGATGTGCAGCCGCTCGGCGGCCCGCCCGAAGTGCAGCTCCTGCGCGACCGCCACGAAATACCGCACCTGCCGCAGCTCCACGCCGCCCTCCCCCGTCCATTCGTACGGGGTCATTGTCGCGGAGGGCGGGGGGGCGGGAGCCGGTCGGCCCTCCGGCGACGCGGGCCCGGCGGCCTTCCCCGCCGACGGCACCATGCGCTAAGCCTGCCCCATCCGTATAGGGAGGCACCCTGATGGCCACGGCCCGATACCAGCACACGGGTACGCCCACGCAGATGACCCGCTTCGATGACATCTACAGCCGTCCGGACCCGCGAGCGTACTTCGGCGCCTTGGGAGCGCTGGGGTATCGGACGCCCCATCACGCCCAGCGGGTCTTCCGCAGCCTCCTGCCTCTGGCCGGCCTTCCCGGCGTTTCCGGGCGCCGGGCCGACGGACAGGATGGCGGGCCACGGGCCACGGTTTTGGACATCTGCTGCTCGTACGGCATCAACGCGGCTCTGCTCAACCACCGTGTGACGCTGGAGGAGCTGTACGAGCGCTACACCTCACCGCAGGCAGCCCGCCTGACGACCGCCGAGCTGATCGAGTCGGACCGCGCGTACTACGCGGCGCGCCGCCGCCCGGATGCCGTGCCCGTCATCGGCCTCGACATCTCCGGGCCGGCCATCGCCTACGGGTGCGCCGCCGGCCTGCTCGACGAGGGGTTCGCCGAGAACCTGGAGGACGGACCGCCCGGCCCGGCGCTGCACCGGGCCACCCGTGGCACCCGGCTGATCACCGTGACGGGCGGTGCGAGCTTCCTGTCCGCCCGTACCTTCCGTCCGCTGCTGGAGGGCAGGCGGGAGCCTCCGTGGGTGGCCGCCTTCGTCCTGCGTACCGGCTCCTACCGGAACATCTCCGACGGCCTGGCCTCGATGGGCCTGACCACGGAGAAGGACACCGCCCGTACCTATCCGCAACGGCGCTTCACCGACGCCGACGAGCAGCGGTACGCCGTCGCCGCGGTGTCCGCGGCCGGCGACGACCCCCGCGGCAAGGAAACCGACGGCTGCTTCCACACGGCTCTGCATCTCACCCGGCCCGCCGCGCAGGCGGTCGCCCGTCCGCTGCACGTTCTGCTGCGGGACGGCTGAGCCCGGCGCCGCTGCTCAGCGGTGTGACGCCCGGCCCTCTCAGTAGTCCTCGCCCGTGAACGGCAGATACTCCGTCTCCAGCGCGGCGTCCAGCAGGCGGGCCGCGCCGGGCGTACGTTCCTCCACCAGTCCGGCCCGCGCCAGCCGCCGTACCGGGGTGCCGCCGAGGTAGCAGGAGGCCAGGTCCCGTACGTCCAGGGCCAGGTCGGCGGGGGCGTCGGCGGGCTCGTACGTGGCGCCGGACCGGTCCGCGGTCAGGCGGAAGCGGCCGGCGTTGGCGGGCAGTGCGGCGTCGCGCACCTCCAGCACCAGGTCGACGGGCGCGGCCCACGAGCGGGCGGTCAGCGCCTCGGCGACGTCCACCAGCCGCAGCCACAGCGCGGGCCACTGGCCGGTGACGCGGACCTGGTCGCGGTCGGCGGCGAAGAGCAGCAGCGGGTCGTCGGCGGCCACCGCCCAGGCGCGCACCTTGCGCGTCAGGTCGATGGAGGCGAGGTACGTCCAGAGTGCCGCGGCGGCGGGCGCGTCGGCCGCCGCCATCTCCTCGACGGTGACCGTGCCCTTCTCCCCCGCCCGGTAGATGACGTACCCGGCGGCGGGCGCGTCCTTGTCACCGAGGACGACGATGCGCGAGGGGCCGTCGTCGTCATCGTCGTCATCGTCCTGGGCGAGCACCGAGCGCCGCCACCACGCCTCGTCGCGGGCGAGCCGCCCGGCGTGCCGCGCCCGGCTCGCCTCGTACAGCGGCGCGATCACCGGTACCGCGTCCTTGGGGCCGAGCAGCCGCAGCGGGCGCCGGTCGGGTGTGATGCGCAGGTCCAGGGGGCGGCTGGAGTCGATCTCGACGCTGTACGCCTCGGTGGCCGGGCCGAAGCCGAAGCGGCCGTAGATCGCGTCCTCCGACGCCCACAGGCAGGCCAGCGGGCGGCGGTCGGCGGCGCAGCGGCGCCACAGCCCGTCCATCATGGCGGTGAGCACGCCGCGCCGCCGGTGGGTGGGTGCGACCGATACGAAGTCCAGTGCGGCGGCGGCCAGTTCGCCGCCCGGCACGGAAAGGCCGAGGCGGTGCGCCGCGGTGAAACCGACGATCTCCTCGCCGTCGTACGCGCCCACCCGCTCGCAGTCCAGCAGCATCTCGCGCTGGCGCTTGCGGGTGGCGTCACCGGTCTTGGAGTGGAAGGCGAGGTCGGCGAGTTCGAGAGCCCGGTCGATGTGCGCTTCGGGGATGTCCCGGATATCCGTGGTCACTCCGCGACGCTAACCCGGGCCCCGCCCGCCGTCATCCGGTTTTCCGGGGCGGCCGGTCCCGGTAGCCGGCACCGGGATTCCCGCCCTGCCTCCTGTCGTAGTCCCCGTCGAATTCCTCCTCGTCGCCGTCCGGGTGGTTCAGCACGGTCCAGCTCACCGCCGACACCGCGGGCTCCAGCGAGAGCCTGCTGACGGCCTCTTCGAGGAGGCTGTCGTCGCGCCGCTCGGTGGTCACCTCGGCGGCGACGGTGACCTTCGTGGGCGTACCGTCGCCCTGCCGCGAGGCGCCGTCGTCCCGGCTGTGCACCGCCCGCAGCCGGAAGCCGGGACGGCTGACGGCCTGCACGACCAGCGCCCGGATGTGTGCTTCCTCGGGCTCGGTGCACACCGCCTCGAAGTAGTAGTCGGTGGCGACCTCGGCGCCGCCGCCGGGCTCCCGGTCGAGCCGGCGGCCCAGCGGGCGCAGCACCAGGTTCGCGCCGACCACCCCGGCCGTGCCGAGCGCCGCGACCACGTACAGCCCGGTCCCCGCCAGGGCGCCGACCGCGGCCGAGCACCAGAGCGTGGCCGCGGTGTTCAGGCCGCGTACGTTCAGCCCGTCGCGCATGATGACGCCGGCGCCGAGGAAGCCGATGCCGGAGACGATCTGCGCGGCGACCCGCGATCCGTCGTAGCCCGTGGTGCTGGTCGCCGCCGCGAAGCCGTACTGCGAGAGCAGGACGAAGAGCGCGGCACCGGCGGCGACCAGCGCGTTCGTGCGCAGGCCCGCCATTCGGGCGCGCCACTGCCGCTCCAGGCCGATGACCGCTCCGAATCCCAGGCCGGCCGCGATGTTGCCGGCCAGCTGCCATTCGTTCACCATGATCCGCGCTCCTCCTCGTGCGCCGGTGCGGGGCCGCCCGGGGCGGCCCCCTTTCTCATCGGCGGTTCACAGCCAGGTGTTGAACCGGCGGATGTACCAGGTCTTCACGCCCTGGGTGAGCAGGCAGTACGCCAGCAGCGTCCCGGCCAGCCACGGGAAGTAGCCGAGCGGCAGCGCCTGCATGCCGAGCGCCGTGGCCGGCGGCGAGAACGGCAGGGCGATGCCGAACGCCATGACCAGGGCGGTCATCAGCAGCACCGGCCAGGTGGCCCGGGACTGCACGAAGGGGATGCGGCGGGTGCGCAGCATGTGCACCACGAGCGTCTGCGTCAGCAGCCCCTCGACGAACCAGCCGGACTGGAACAGCGCCTGGTGCGCCTCGCTGTCCGCCCCGAAGACGTGCCACATCAGCAGGAACGTGGTGATGTCGAAGACCGAGCTGGTCGGTCCCAGGACGAGCATGAAGCGGCCGATGCCCCGGGCGTCCCAGGCGCGCGGCTTGCGCAGGTACTCCTCGTCCATCCGGTCCCAGGGCGTGGCGAGCTGCGAGATGTCGTAGCAGAGGTTCTGTACGAGCAGCTGGGTCGCCAGCATCGGCTGGAAGGGGATGAACGCGGAGGCGGCCAGCACCGAGAAGACGTTCCCGAAGTTCGAGGAGGCCGTCATCTTGATGTACTTGATGGTGTTGCCGAAGGTCCGGCGGCCCTGGAGGACGCCCTGTCCGAGGACGGTCAGGTCCTTCTCCAGCAGGATGATGTCGGCGGACTCCTTGGCGATGTCCACGGCGGTGTCGACGGAGACGCCGACGTCCGCCTCGCGCAGCGCCGCGGCGTCGTTGATGCCGTCGCCGAGGAAGCCGACCGTGTGGCCCGCCTTTTGCAGGGCGCGCACGATCCGGGCCTTCTGTACGGGGTTGACCTTGGCGAACACGGTGGTCGTCCGGACCAGTTCGGCCAGGTCCGGCTCGTCGAGCAGGTCCAGGTACGGGCCCGTGACGATGGTGCCCGCCTCGATGCCGACCTCGGCGCAGACCCGCGCCGCGACCGCTTCGCTGTCACCGGTGACGACCTTGACGGCGATGCCGCTGTCGGCCAGGGACCGCAGCGCCTCGGCGGCGTCCGCCTTCGGCGGGTCGAGGAAGGCCAGGAAGCCGCGCAGGGTCAGCTCCGTCTCGTCCGCGACGCCGTACACGCCGTCGCCGCCCTCCGGGAACGTACGGGTCGCCACCGCCAGGACCCGCAGGCCCTGCCGGTTGTGGTCCTCGGCGGCCCCGGCGACCTGGCGGCGCAGCGCGTCGGTCAGCGGCACGCGCCGCCCGCCGTCGGCGAGGTGGGTGCACAGCGCGAGGACTTCCTCGACCGCGCCCTTGGTGACCATGAGGTGTTCGTCGGCCGGGCCGTCGAGCCCGTTGCGCCGCAGCACCACCGACATCCGGCGCCGCGCGAAGTCGAAGGGGACCTCGTCGACGAGCGTGAAGCGGGCGTCGACGACCACCTCCTCGGCCTCGTGCATCCGGGCGACGACGGCCTGGTCCATGGGGTTGCGCAAGCCTGTCTGGAAGTGGCTGTTGAGGCAGGCGTACTCCAGAACCTCTCCGCTCCCGTTCCCGTCCGCGTCGCCGACCTGCCTGCCGTACGCGTCGAGGCAGCGGTGCAGCACCACGCGGTCCTCGGTCAGCGTGCCGGTCTTGTCGGTGCACAGCACGTCCATCGCGCCGAGGTTCTGGATGGCGTTCAGGCGCTTGACGACGACCTTGTGCCGGGCCATGGCGACCGCGCCGCGCGCCAGGTTGGTGGTGACCACCATCGGCAGCATCTCGGGGGTCAGGCCCACCGCGACGGCCACCGAGAAGGTCACCGCCTCGGCCCAGTCGCCCTTGGTCAGCCCGTTGAGGGCGAACACCAGCGGCACCATGACCAGCATGAAGCGGATCAGCAGGAAGCTGACCTTGCGCACCCCCGCGTCGAAGCCGGTCTCCGGCCGCTCGCCGGCCAGCGAACCGGCCATCGACCCGAAGTAGGTGTCCGCCCCGGTGGCCACGACCACGCCGGTCGCGGTGCCGGACGTCACCGACGTGCCGGCCAGCACCAGGTTGTCCGCCTCCACCGGGTCGGCGCTCCCGCCGTGGTCCCGCGCCGGGGTGTCGGCCTTGGCGACGGGCAGCGACTCGCCGGTCAGCGCGCCCTGTGCGACCATGAGGTCCTTGGCGGACAGCAGCCGCAGATCGGCGGGTACGAGGTCGCCGGCGGCGAGCCTGACGACATCGCCGCGCACCACGTCCGCCACCGGGATCTCCATGGTGGCCGGCGCCTGCGTCCGGCCGGGCCGGCGCTGTACGGCGGTGGTCGTGGTGACCAGGGCGCGCAGCGCGGCGGCCGAGCTGTTCGAGCGGTACTCCTGCCAGAACCGCAGCAGCCCGCTGATCAGCACCATCGCGCCGAGGATCGGGATCTTCGGGTCGAAGGGCTCGGTGTCCGCGGCCTGGAGCCACTGCGCGTACATGACGACGGCCAGCGCGGCGAGGACGAGGATGAACGGGTTCCAGAACGCCTTGGCCAGCTGGACGTACCAGCGCGGGGCGCGCTCGTGCGCGACGACGTTGGGCCCGTCGCGTTCCAGGCGCGCCACGGCGTTGTCGTGCAGCAGCCCGTCGCGGCCGGTGCGCAGGTCCTGAAGGACGCGGGAGGCCGGACGCGCGCTGATGCCGGCCAGGTGCGCGCCGACGGCGCGGGTACGGGCTTCGAGCTCGGCGGCCCGGCGCTCGCGGCGGCGGCCCGGCGGCGCGAGCTTCTCGGGGGTGAGCAGGTTGGTCATGACGAAACCTCCCTCCGTACGGGCGCGCGGCGGCGCCGGGGCATATCGGCATGACGGCATGCCCCGGTGGCGCGCGGCGCCGGAACGGGGAATTCGGCGATCGTGAATTACGGAGTTACTGAATTACCGGAGGCACGGAAATGCGGGCACGCCGGAATACGCCGTGGCGCGGCTGTGCGCATTTCGCACACACGTCGGCGGGCGTAGACGTACGGGCATTCCGCACGGAGCAGGGAGAAACGCAGGGCACGGCGACCGGGCCGGACCGTAGGCGACGACGAGGCGCGTCAGGCGCGCCGTCCCCGCCGGTCACCCACGGCGAATTCACCGGTCAGCCGGTCGGCTGACGCCGATGCTGACGCTGATCAGCCGGCCACTGCAACGCTGCGGCAAGGACTTCCTTCGGGACTCATCCCGATCACCTCCTTGCTCGCGCGGACACAAACCGGGTGCCGCGCGTTCCGGCACCCACACCACCGAATAATGCCATACGACCCCGGCCGTTCCCTCCCCCTTTCGGCCAAGAATTCCCCAAGCACCGGTGTGATACGGCTCGCACCCGGCCGCCGGTACGGCACCATCATCTGCATGGTGACGGGAAATGCCACGGCCGCGCGCGCCGGTACGGGTACGGATACGGGCGGGGCACCACGGCGGCGGGCGGCCCGGACCGGCGCGGCCCTGCTCCTGCTCGTCGTCACCGTGCCCCTGGTGTTCCGCGCCGCCGGCTCGGACGGCCCGACGCCCGTCCCCCAACTGCTCGCGTTCCTGCCCTGGTTCCTGGTGCCCGCCGGGCTCGGCCTGGCACTGTCGCTCGCGGCCCGCTGGCGGCCCGGCCTGTTCTGGGCCGCCGCCGCACTGCTCGTGACGGCCGCGTTCGTCCGGCCGTACGGTGCCGAGGCCGCCGCGCCGCACGGCCCGGCCGTCGCCCGCCTCCGCGTCCTGACCGCGAACCTCGAATTCGGCCGGGCCACGGACGGGCTGCTCGCCACGCTGCGCCGGGAGCGGCCCGACCTGGTCGCGGTCCAGGAGTGCGACCCGGACCGCTGCGCCGCCGCCCTGGACTCCGCGCCCGTCCGCGCGGCCTACCCGTACCGCCTGCTCGCGGGGCACGGCGCGGCCGAGGGCTCCGCCGTGCTGAGCCGGTTCCCGCTCACCCGGGACGGCGCGGTCGCGGGCGAACTGGCCATGCCCCGTGCGGCCGTCACGGTCGCCGGGCAGCGCCTGCGCTTCCAGGTCGCCCATCCGATGCCGCCGCTGCCCGCCTCCCTGGACACCTGGCGCACCGAACTCGGCCGCCTCCGCGCCCTGGCCGCCTCCCGCGGCCACGAATCCCTCGTCGTCGCGGGCGACTTCAACTCCTCCCAGGACCACGCCGCCTTCCGCGCCCTCCTCGACACCGGCCTACGAGACAGCGCCCGCCTGACAGGCCACCCCCGCACCCCGTCCTGGCCCTCCTGGACGCCCCCCGTACTGGGCGCCCAAATCGACCACGTCCTGACCAGCGGCGCACTGCACCCCCGCACGGCACGCTTCCTCGACCTGCCGGACACGGATCACCGGGCGCTGCTGGTCGACTTGGAGCTGTACTCCGCCCGGTGAGCGCCCCCACCCCCTAACCGCCTACCGCGCCGCACTCCTCGACCACACACCGCAGCACACCCTGGCGCGGGAAGGTACGGACAACGGATGACACGGCCCTGGCACAAGCTCGACCTGTCCGCGTGGGTCTCTCCAGCCGCCCCCTCACGCCGCCGAGACCGGCCCGATCCTCCCCAACGCCGCCGGCGCATCGTGGTGAATCGGCGTATGCGCCCCCGTGAGCGGTGTGCCCGTGCCGCCGCGGCGGTTGGCGATGATTTCGGCGGCGATGGAGAGGGCGGTTTCCTCGGGGGTGCGGGCGCCGAGGTCGAGGCCGATCGGTGAGCGCAGGCGGTTGAGTTCGAGTTCGGTCAGGCCCACGGCACGGAGGCGGTCCAGGCGGTCGAGGTGGGTGCGGCGGGAGCCCATGGCGCCGACGTAGGCGACGGGGAGGCGCAGGGCGCGTTCGAGGAGGGGGACGTCGAACTTGGCGTCGTGGGTGAGGACGCACAGCACCGTGCGGGCGTCGAGGTCCTGGGTTTCGAGGTAGCGGTGCGGCCAGTCGACGACGATCTCGTCCGCCTCGGGGAAGCGGGCGCGGGTGGCGAAGACGGGGCGGGCGTCGCAGACGGTGACGTGGTGGCCGAGGAACTTGCCGGCGCGTACCAGGGCGGCGGCGAAGTCGATGGCACCGAAGACGATCATGCGGGGTGCGGGGACGGAGGATTCGACGAGGAGGGTGACGGGTTCGCCGCAGCGGGAGCCGTCGGCGCCGATCTCGACGGTGGTGGTGCGGCCCGCGTCCAGGAGGGCGCGGGTCTCGTGGACGGCGGTGCGGTCCAGTTCCGTGGGGCCGCCGAGGGTGCCGGCGGCGGTGCCGTCGGGGCGTACGAACAGGGCGTGGCCCAGGAGGTGCGCGGGGCCGCGGACGACCCGGGCCACCGCCGCCGCTTCACCCGAGGCGGCGGCGGCCAGGGCAGTGGTGATGGTGGTGGCGGGCGCTCCGGACTCGGTGGGGGCATCGCGCCCCGGCCCCTCCGTACCGTACGGCCGTACCGGAGCGATCAGGATGTCGATGACGCCTCCGCAGGTCAGGCCGACCGCGAAGGCGTCCTCGTCGCTGTAGCCGAAGCGCTCCAGAACCGTTTCGCCGGTGCGCAGCGCCTCCTGGCACAGCTCGTATACCGCGCCCTCCACGCAGCCGCCGGAGACCGACCCGACCGCGGTGCCGTCACCGTCCACGGCCAGGGCGGCGCCGGGCTGGCGGGGGGCGCTGCCGCTGGTGGCCACGACCGTGGCCACCGCGAAGGGGCGTCCCTGCCGGGCCCACCGGTGCAGCTCGTCGGCGATGTCCAGCATGTCGGTCTCCTTACGGTGATGGCGGGGGCGGGCGTTACTTGACGCCCAGCCAGTTCTCGATGGGGTGCAGCGAGAAGTAGGCGAGGAAGATCAGAGCGAGTACCCACATGAAGGCGCCGACCTCCCGCCACTTGCCCTGCGCGGTCTTGATGGCGGTGTAGGCGATCACGCCCGCGCCGACGCCCGCGGTGATGTTGTACGTGAAGGGCATCAGCGCCACGGTGAGGAACACCGGGATGGACACCGATCGGTCGCTCCAGTCCACGTGCTTGGCGGCACTCATCATCATCGAGCCGATCACGACGAGGGCGGCCGCCGCGACCTGGGCGGGCACGAGCTGGGTGAGCGGGGTGAAGAAGAGGCAGGCGGCGAAGAACAGGCCGGTGACGACCGAGGACAGGCCGGTACGGGCGCCTTCGCCGACGCCGCTGGCCGACTCGATGAACACGGTCTGGCCCGACGCACCGGCGACGCCGCCGATCGCGCCGCCCGCGCCGTCGATGAACAGCGCCTTGGACAGGCCCGGCATCCGCCCCTTGTCGTCGGCGAGCCCGGCTTCCGTGCCGACGCCGATGATGGTGGCCATCGCGTCGAAGAAGCCGGCGAGCACGAGGGTGAAGACGATCATGCCGACAGTGATCGCGCCGATCTGGTCCCAGCCGCCGAACTCCACGTGCCCGAAGAGCCCGAAGTCCGGCATGGCGACGGCGCTGCCGTGCAGTTCGGGCGAGGTGCCGCCCCAGTCCTTGTCGGTGAGGCCGCCGAGGGTGGTGGCGAGCACGGACAGGACCGTGCCGGCGACGATGCCGATGAGGATGGCGCCGGGCACGTTGCGGGCCTGGAGCATGAAGATCAGCACCAGGGTGACGGCGAAGAAGAGGACCGGCCAGCCGGCGAGTTCGCCGGCCGGGCCGAGCTGGACGGGGCCACCGGTGCCCTTGCCGACGAAGCCCGCTTTCACCAGGCCGAGCAGGGCGACGAACATGCCGATGCCCATGGTGATGGCGTGCTTGAGGGCCAGCGGTATGGCGTTCATGATCATCTCGCGCAGTCCGGTGACCACCAGGAGCATGATCACCACGCCGTACAGCACGCACATGCCCATCGCCTGCGGCCATGTCATGTACGGCACGACCTGCGAGGTCAGGGCCGCCGAGACGTTCAGCCCGGCGGCGAGGGCCAGCGGCACCTTGCCGATGAACCCCATGAGCAGCGTGCAGACCGCCGCGCCGAGCGCCGTGGCGGTCACCACCCCGGCGCTCGCCAGGGTGTGCTTCCCGGCGTCCGGCGTCGACAGGATGAGGGGGTTGAGCAGGAGGATGTAGCACATCGCCATGAAGGTGGTGATGCCGCCGCGCACCTCGCGCGCGACCGTCGATCCTCTGTCGGAGATGTGGAAGTACCGGTCGAGCCAGGACCGGCCGGCGGGCTGACGCGTGCCCGCGCCCGCGTCTTCCGCCGTGGTCTTCGGCTCCAGGAACTGCTGGGTCATGGTGCCTTACTCCCAAGGTTCATAGGGGCCCTCGCACCACGCACGCACCGCGGCGCGAGATTTGGGATGGAACATCGGCTGCACGACCCGGGGGACGGCCCAGGCGCCTGCTGCGGGGCGGCCGTACGGCGGTGACCGGCACCGTCGTACGGCTGCCCCGCCCGCGCGGCTATGTGCCGGTGAGGTGCTCCGGCCGGACCGGGGTCCGGTTCAGTTCCAGCCCGGTCGCGTTCCGGATCGCCGCGAGGACGGCCGGGGTGGACGACAGGGTGGGTGCCTCGCCGATGCCGCGCAGCCCGTACGGGGCGTGCTCGTCGGCGAGTTCGAGCACGTCGACCGGGATAGTCGGCGTGTCGAGGATGGTGGGGATCAGGTAGTCCGTGAAGGACGGGTTGCGCACCTTCGCGGTCTTCGGGTCGACGATGATCTCTTCCATCACCGCGACGCCGAGGCCCTGTGTCGTACCGCCCTGGATCTGCCCGACGACGGACAGCGGGTTCAGGGCCTTGCCGACGTCCTGGGCGCAGGCCAGTTCCACGACCTTGACCAGGCCGAGCGCGGTGTCCACCTCGACCACCGCGCGGTGGGCCGCGAAGGAGTACTGGACGTGGCCGTTGCCCTGGCCGGTGCGCAGGTCGAACGGTTCGGTGGGGCGGTGCCGCCATTCGAGTTCGAGGTCGATCGCCTCGTCCTCCAGTACGTCCGCCACATCGGCCAGCACCTCGCCGCCGTCGGTGACGACCTTGCCGCCCTCCAGCAGGAGTTCGGCGGTGGCCCACGCCGGGTGGTACGTGCCGAACTTGCGCCGGCCCAGCTCCAGGACCTGTTCGCGCACGTGCTCGCAGGTGTTCTTCACCGCGCCGCCGGTGACATAGGTCTGCCGGGAGGCGGAGGTGGAGCCGGCCGAGCCGACCCGGGTGTCCGCCGGGTGGATGGTGACCTGGTCGACGCCCAGTTCCGTACGGGCGATCTGCGCGTGGACGGTGACGCCGCCCTGGCCGACCTCCGCCATGGCCGTGTGCACGGTCGCGACCGGCACGCCGCCGACGACCTCCATGCGCACCCGGGCGGTCGAGTAGTCGTCGAAGCCCTCGGAGAAGCCGACGTTCTTGATGCCGACCGCGTAGCCGATGCCCCGTACGACGTCCTCGCCGTGCGTGGTGTTGGACAGCCCGCCGGGCAGCGCGCGGACGTCGGCGCCCTCGGTGGTCTCCCACTGGTTCTCCGGCGGCAGCGGCATCGCCTTGACGCGGCGCAGCAGTTCGGCGACCGGCGCCGGGGAGTCCACGACCTGGCCCGTCGGCAGAAGAGTGCCCTGCTCCATGGCGTTCAGCTGCCGGAACTCGACCGGGTCCATGCCCAGCTTCTTCGCGAGCTTGTCCATCTGCGCCTCGTACGCGAAGCACGCCTGGACGGCCCCGAAGCCGCGCATGGCGCCGCAGGGCGGGTTGTTCGTGTAGAGGGCGATGGCCTCGATGTCCACGTCGTCGACCGCGTACGGGCCGACGGACAGGGACGAGGCGTTGCCGACGACGGCCGGGGAGGCGGACGCGTAGGCGCCGCCGTCCAGCACGATCCGGCACTTCATGTGGGTGAGCTTGCCGTCCTTGGTGGCGCCGTGCTCGTACCAGAGCTTGGCGGGGTGCCGGTGGACGTGGCCGAAGAACGACTCGAACCGGTTGTAGACGATCTTGACGGGCTTGCCGGTGCGCAGCGCGAGCAGACAGCCGTGGATCTGCATCGACAGGTCCTCGCGGCCACCGAAGGCGCCGCCGACGCCGGAGAGCGTCATGCGGACCTTGTCCTCGGGCAGGCCCAGGACCGGGGCGATCTGGCGCAGGTCGGAGTGCAGCCACTGGGTGGCGACGTACAGATCGACGCCGCCGTCCTCGGCGGGCACCGCGAGGCCGGACTCCGGGCCGAGGAACGCCTGGTCCTGCATGCCGAAGACGTACTCGCCGGTGACGATCACGTCGGCGCGGCGGGCCGCCGCCTCGGCGTCGCCGCGCACGATGGGCTGGCGGTGCACGATGTTCGGGTGCGGTACGTGCCCGGCGTGGTGATCCTTTCGGTTCTCGTGAACCAGCGGGGCGCCCTCGCGGGTCGCGGACGCCTCGTCGGTGACCACCGGCAGCTCGGCGTACTCGACCTTGATCTTGGCGGCGGCGCGGCGGGCGGTCTCCGGGTGGTCGGCGGCGACCAGCGCGACCGGCTCACCGTGGTGGCGGACCTTGCCGTGCGCCAGGACGGGGGTGTCCTGGATCTCCAGGCCGTAGTTCTTCACCTCGGTGGGCAGGTCGTCATAGGTGAGGACCGCGTAGACGCCGGACTGGGCGAGCGCCTCGGAGGTGTCGATGGAGACGATCTCGGCGTGCGCGACGGTGGAGCGCAGCGTGAAGCCCCACAGCATGTCCTCGTGCCACAGGTCGGAGGAGTACGCGAACTCGCCGGTCACCTTCAGGGTGCCGTCCGGGCGCAGCGTGGAGGCGCCGATGCCCGCGTCGGTGGCGCCGCCCTGCGTCAGGTGGGTGGGTGTGCGGGTGACTCCGCTCATGGTCAGGCCCCCGTTCCGGTGGTCCGCGCGTCCCCGCGGGCGGCGGCGAGGCGCACCGCGTCGAGGATCTTCTCGTAGCCCGTGCAGCGGCACAGGTTGCCGGACAGCGCCTCACGGATGTCGGCGTCGGACGGCTGGGCGTTGCGCTCCAGCAGTTCGTCGGCGGCGACCAGCAGGCCGGGCGTGCAGAAGCCGCACTGGACGGCGCCCGCGTCGATGAACGCCTGCTGAACGGGTGAGAGCTTGACCTGCCCTTCAGCGGCGGGCTTGGCCTGCCAGCGCTGGGCGGCGTCCACGCTCGTACCGGCGGCGCCGCATGCGCCGGTGGCGCAGCCGCCGTGCTGCGCGCGCTGCTCGGCGTAGTCCGCCAGGCCCTCGACGGTGACGACCTCCCGGCCCTCCACCTGACCGGCCGCGACCAGGCACGAGCACACCGGCACGCCGTCCAGACGGACCGTGCAGGAGCCGCATTCGCCCTGCTCACAGGCGTTCTTCGAACCCGGCAGGCCCATCCGCTCGCGCAGCACGTACAGCAGGCTCTCGCCCTCCCATACGTCGTCGGCCTGCTGCTCGCGGCCGTTGACGGTGAACTTCACGCGCACCGGTCACTCCTTTCGTTGCCGCGGTAGGACTCCCAGGTCCAGCCGAGGGTGCGGCGCGCCATGATCCCCACCGCGTGCCGGCGGTACTTCGCGCTGCCGCGCACGTCGTCGATCGGGTTGCAGGCGCCGGTCGCCAGCTCGGCGAACTGCTTGGCCACGGACGGCGGAATGGGCCGCCCCGACTCCCAGAAACCGCCCTCCTCCAGGGCCGCCGTCAAGAACTCCTCGGCGGCCCTGGCCCGTACGGGCGTGGGGGCGGCCGAGCCGATGCCGGTCCGTACCGTGCGGGTGTCCGGGTGCAGCGCGAGGCCGAAGGCGCACACCGCGATGACCATGGCGTTGCGGGTGCCGACCTTGGAGAACTGCTGCGGCCCGGCCGCCTTGGGCAGGTGCACGGCGCGGATCAGCTCGTCCGGCTCCAGGGCGTTGCGCTTGACGCCCAGGTAGAAGTCGTCGACCGGGATCATGCGGCGGCCGCGCACCGACTCGGCCTCGACCTCGCCGCCGGAGGCGAGCAGCGCCGGGTGCGCGTCGCCGGCCGGGGAGGCGGTGCCCAGGTTGCCGCCGACGCCGCCGCGGTTGCGGATCTGCGGGGAGGCGACGGTGTGCGAGGCGAGCGCCAGGCCGGGCAGCTCGGTCCGCAGGTTCTCCATGATCTGCGTGTACGGCACGGAAGCGCCGAGCCGTACGGCCTCCTCGCCCACCTCCCACTCCCGCAGGTCATCGACGCGGTTCAGGTCGAGCAGGTACTCCGGGCGGCGGTGGTCGAAGTTGATCTCGACCATGACGTCGGTGCCGCCCGCGATCGGCACAGCCGTGGGGTGCTCGGCCTTGGCGGCGAGCGCCTCCTCCCAGCTGCCGGGGCGAAGGAAGTCCATACGAGGCTCTCTTCTACGAAATCTGCGGTGCGTCCGGGCGCCGGGTCCACCGGCGCCGGCACCGTTCGCGAAATCGGGTCGTCCGCTGCCCGCGACGGGGACCTACGGCCCTCGACTCAAGGGGGCCGTTCATGTCCTGTTAACGCGGTTGGGCCCAGTGAACGCGCCCCGCACCCGCCGGGTGCAGTCACCGAAACCATGAAGCGGTTGGCTGGCCACGGCGCATGTCTTGTAGATTCGAACGAAAGGCGAGGCGCAGAAACCTCGCGGCATTCCACCGGCAACATCAGTCAGAACAGAACGGCGGGCGAGAGACCATGCGGCTCCGCGCACTCCTGGACACCGGCACTCTCGGCCTGCGGCTGCTGGGCGGCGAGGAGGAACTGGACCGTACCGTGCGCGGGGTCATGACCACCGACCTGCGCGACCCCAGCCGCTACCTGTCCGGCGGCGAGCTGGTGCTCACGGGCCTGGCCTGGCGCCGCGAGCCGGCGGACTCCGAGCGGTTCGTGCGCATCCTGGCCGCGGCCGGGGTCGCCGGGCTGGCCGCGGGCGAGGCCGAGCTGGGCGCGGTGCCCGAGGACCTGGTGGTGGCCTGCGCCCGGCACCGCCTGCCGCTGTTCTCCGTCGTGGAGGACGTCTCCTTCGCCTCGATCACCGAGTACGTCGTACGCCAGGTCTCCGGCGAGCGCGCGGGCGACCTGGCCGCCGTAGTGGACCGGCACCGCCGCCTGATGACCTCGGGGCCCGCCGGCGGCGGCCCGGAAGCCGTACTGGAACTGCTCGGCTCCGACCTGGACCTGCGCGCCTGGGTGCTGTCCCCCACCGGCCGGCAGATAGCCGGGTCCACCCTGGCCGGATCGGGGCCCGAGCTGCCCGCCGAGACCGGAGCCCGGCTGGCCGGCGAGCACCTGGCCGCCTCCCGCACCGGCCGCCGCGGCCCCTACCGGCTCCCGCTCGGCAGCACCACGTACTCCCTCTTCCCCATCCGCGGCAACGGCCGCGACCTGCGCGAGACGGTCCTGTCCGACTGGCTGCTGGCCGTCGAGGCGGACGCCGGCGACTGGGCCGAGGAGCGCCTGGACCTGCTGCACGGCGTCACCCAGCTGATCGCCGTCGAACGCGACCGCCGCGACGCGGCCCGTACGGTCCGCAGGCGCCTCGCCCAGGAGGTCCTGGAGCTGGTGCAGACGGGCGCCGCGCCCGCGGAGATCGCGGCCCGGCTCCGGGTGGCCGCGCCCGTGCTGCTGCCCGGGCTGGGCACGGCGCCGCACTGGCAGGTCGTCGTGGCCCGCGTCGAGTGGACGGGCGGGGACGTGCCCGGCGGGCCGGTCGCGCAGACGCTGCTGGAAGAGGTGCTGGTCGACCCCGGTACGTTCGGGCCCGACCCGTCCGACCGGATCGCCGTCGCGCACACCGGGGACGAGGCGGTGGCCCTGGTGCCGCTGCCGGCCGTACCGGACGACGACGCGCGCGACGGCCAGTCCACCGCCGGGCTCCAGGCCGACGCGCTGCTCGCCGCCGTACAGGAGCCGCTGACCCGCGGCCTGGGCGACGACGGCCGTCTGACCATCGGCGTCAGCGCCTCCGTCCACTCGGCGGAGGGCCTGCGCGGCGCCCTGGAGGAGGCCCGGCACGCCCGCCGGGTCGCCGCGGCCCGGCCCGGGCGGGTGTGCGCGGCGGGCCACGAGGAGCTGGCCTCGCACGTCCTGCTGCTGCCCTTCGTCCCCGACGACGTGCGCCGCGCCTTCACCACCCGGCTCCTGGACCCGCTGCGCGACTACGACCGCCGCCACCGCGCCGAGCTGATCCCCACCCTGGAGGCGTTCCTCGACTGCGACGGCTCCTGGACCCGCTGCGCCACCCGCCTCCACCTGCACGTCAACACCCTGCGCTACCGGGTCGGCCGCATCGAGCAGCTGACCGGCCGCGACCTGGCGCGCCTGGAGGACAAGCTGGACTTCTTCCTGGCACTGCGGATGAGCTGAGAAGTGCGTTCACCAAGCGGCGACCGGGCTGAACCACGGCACACATTCGGCCACGTATGAATGGCGGATATGCGCCCCCGGCCGGCCCGGTGCGCAACGGCCGCCGCTCCACGCTTGGTTGACTGAACGTCAGCAACCACCCCCGCAGCACCGGTAATCCCTGATCACGCGTCACCCGATCGGACGTATCCCAACGGCGCTCCCCGCCGCCGTACCTCCCCCGTCCCGCCCCTCGGGGCGCCGCGTACTGCCGGTTTCGGGCCGTCGCGGCGCCCCGGAGAGGCGGCGAAGCGATTGTGAAATCATTCACCTTCCCTCTTGGCCGGGCGGCCGGATTCGTGCTGAGATGCGCCCACTGCTTCTCAGTTCCAGCTCAACGGTGCGCTCGGGGAGGGCAATGTGGCGGACACCGCCATGTCAGGAGCCGCGGGAACCGCGGGAACCACACAGCCCGGGGAGCCGGTGCCGGTGCTTCCCGCGGCCAGGTCGGCGACCGGGGCGGACGCCCTGGACGGGGCCGTGTGGCGGCTGCGGTCACGGGGGTGCTGGGACGACGCGGCGGCCCTGCTGGAACCGCACGCGGCCGGGCATCCCCCGTACGCGATCCGCCGCGCCGCGCTCCTCGTGGAGCGCTGCCTGTTCACCGCCGCCGGATGGGCCGCGGCCGAGGACGCGCTGCGCGCCGCCGAGGCGGTGGCGGGCGACAACGACGAGCGGGGCGCCGCGGCCTGCGAGCGCGGCCACCTGGCGTACGCCGCCACGGTCCTGGGCGTACGGGACCGCGCCGACGAGGCCCGCTCCGCGCTCGGCCGGGCCGCGGCCCTGCTGGCTCCCGCGGCGCCCGGCCGCGCGCTGCTGGACTACCGGCGCGGCCTGATGGCCGAACACGTCGCCAACAGCCCGGAGTCCGCGCGCGCCGCCTACCGCCGCGCCCACGCGGGCGCCACCGCGCACGGCGACACCCTGCTGCTCTCCTTCACCTGGCGCCACCTCGCCGGGCTCGCCCTGCGCGACGGCGAACTCGCCGAGGCCCGCCACGGGTTCGCCGAGTCCCTGCGCATCCGCGAGGAACTGGGCTTCCTGGTCGGTACGGCGCCGGCCCTGGTCGCCCTCGCCGACGCGGCGCCGCCCGAGGAGGCGGAGGGGCTGCGCATCGAGGCCGCCCGGCTCTTCCGGCTCATGGGCGGCGTACCGACCTGGCTCGCGGAGCACCTGGAGGGCGTACCCGAGGCCCCGGCGGGCCGGTCAGGGCGTTAGGTCCTGTCGCTCCGTTCCCGGCCGCCGCGCCCGCCGTTTCCCGGCCATCGCCACGGGCATATTTCACTCCGCGGGCCCCACTCACCCCGAATTTGGCCTCAAGTCGCACTGTCCGTAAGCGACTTGGCACTGGATGCTGGTGCGGTTCGACTCCCGACCTACGGCAGCGCCTTTCAGGAGGCCACACCTTGGCAGCAGGAGCACCGCATCCATCGGCCGGCTCGGACTGGGGAAAGGCGGATTTCGAGGCCATCTACGACTGCCCCGATCCCCGTACGTACTTCCGGACGCTGCGCCCGCTCGACTACCAGATCCCGCACCACGGCCAGGGGGTGTTCCGCGCCCTGGCCGAACACCTGCAACGGCGCCGGCCCGGCCGCAGGCCGCTCCAGGTCGTCGACCTGTGCTGTTCCTACGGCGTCAACGCGGCGCTGCTCAACCACAAACTGAGCCTCACGGACCTGTACGACCGGTACACCGACGCCCGGGAGACCGGCGGCCTGTCGGCGGTCCTGCTGGCCGACGAGGACCGGACGTTCTTCGACGAGCTGCGCCGCCCGGAGGCCGTGCGGACCATCGGCATCGACGCGGCCAAGCGCGCCGTCGGCTACGCCGAGCGCGTCGGCCTGCTGGACGCCGGGTTCGCCGAGAATCTGGAGGCCGCTGAGCCGAGCGCACGCCTGCGGCGCACCCTGGCGGGCACCGACCTGATCACCGTGACGGGCGGCGTGGGGTACATCTCCGCCACCACCTTCGGGCGGCTGCTCGCCTGCACGCCCGATCCGCCGTGGGTCGCCGCCTTCGTCCTGCGGACCGTGTCGTACGCCCCGGTCGCCGAACTCCTCGCCGCACACGGTCTGGTGACCGAACGCCTGCCCGTGCGCACCTTCCGTCAGCGCCGCTTCGCCGACCTGGCCGAACGCCGCGCCGCCTTCACCGCGCTACAGGCCCGCGGCCTGGACACCACCGGCAAGGAATCGGACGGTTTCTACCACGCGGACCTGTATCTGTCCCGGCCGGCGGCGGACGTGGCGGATGTGGCGGTGGAGAGGCTGGTGCCCTGACCGGGTGATCGCTGCGGGGGCCGGGGCCCTCAGCGCCCCCGCCGCCCCGGCGAAAGATGCTCGCGTGCGATGCGTTCGACGATGGCGTACTCGCGGGCCATCAGGGCGTCCAGCAGGGCCGTGTGTTCGGAGGCGGCGGCGAGGAGGTCGGCCGTGCGGGGCGGGGGGCTGCCGGGGACCGGGGTGCGGGTGCGGCGGTGGAGGTCGTCGGCGACCTGGACGAGCTGGCGGTTGCCGGTCAGGGCGAGCAGGGCGTGGTGGAAGGCGTGGTCCGCGTCGGCGTATCCGGTGCGGTCGCCGTGGGCCGCGGCGGCGACGCCCGCGGCGGCCAGCGGGCGCAGCTCCTCCCACCGCTCGGCCGGCAGCGTCCGCGCCAGCCGCAGCAGCGCCGGTATTTCGAGCATCGCGCGCACCTCGGCCAGCTCCGCGAGGTCGCGGTGGGTGCGCTCGGCGACGCGGAAGCCGCGGTTCGGGGCGACCTCGACCGTGCCCTCGCAGGCGAGCAGCTGCATGGCTTCGCGTACGGGGGTGGCGGAGACGCCGTAGCGGACGGCGAGCGCGGGGGCCGAGTAGACCTCGCCGGGGACCAGTTCGCCGGCCGTCAGGGCTTCGCGCAGCGCGGCGAGCACCTGGCCGCGCACGGAGTGCCGCTGGGGCTGCTTGCGGGGGGCGGACACGGGAGCGGGGGCGGCGGGCGCCGGTACGTATGCCGTGGCGGGGTCCGGGACGCCGGGGCGGTGTTCGTACGCGGCGTCCGGCGGGGTGTCCGGCCCGGCCGGGAGCGGCGCGGTGCCGTGCCCGGGGCGCTCCGCCGGGTGTTGCCCGGGGCCTTCGTGGCCGGTGTGCCCGCCCCGCACGGGCTGCGAGCCGCCCTGTGCCGACACCTGGGCGCGCAGCCGGGGCGCCGGTTCCGCTCTGCCCTGCTCCATGCGGGTTCCTCCTCACGTTCTCCAGCACCATAGGCGCCCCCTGTGACAGTGCAAACCCGACTCAAAACCGCCGAAGATCGGGTAAGGTAAGGCTTACCTGCCAACGAACCTGATACCGGTGGTGTCCCGTATGCGCCCCCAGCTCTCCGTCCGACCGCGCATCGAGCCCCTGACCGGGGCGTATGCCCGGCTCACCGAGGTGTTCCCCGGACTGCGAGTGTCCGAGTGGGAGACGGCGCCGCCCCAGGGCGAGGGCTGGGTGACCGCCGCCGCGCTGGCCACCGATACCGCGGTCCTGGACACCTTCCTGGCCTGGGACGACGCGCAGGTCATACGGGATTACGGACAGCGGGCCCGCCCCGACGTCGTCGCCGCGTTCGCCCTGCACCGCTACGCCTGGCCCGCCTGCCTGCTGATCACCATCCCCTGGTTCCTGCACCGCCGGGTACCGCGGCTGCCCGTCGCGGACGTGGCGTACCACCGCGAGGAGGGGCGGATGGCCGTACGGGTCCGCTCGTTCGCCTGTCTGCCCAGCGACCCGGCGGCGGAACTGCCCGGCGCGCGGGTCGTGCCGGACGAGGAGGCGCTGCGCGCCGAGGTGCGGGAGGCGGTCGCCGAGCACCTCGGGCCCGTACTGGACGGTTTCCGGCCCCGGCTGCGCCGCGGGCCGCGCGCCCTGTGGGGCATGGCCTCGGACGAGATCGTCGAGGGCCTGTGGTACCTGGGCCACCTGCTGGGCGAGGAGCCGCGCGCGGTGGCCGAGGCGGCGCGGCTGCTGCCGGGCGGCACGGCCCCGTACGCCGGGGGCGCGGCCTTCCGCGAGCTGACCGGTCCGGACGGCGCGGCGCTGCCCACCCGGGACCGGGCGAGCTGCTGCATGTTCTACACGCTGCGCCCCGAGGACACCTGTGTGACCTGCCCCCGTACGTGCGACGCGGATCGCATCAAGCGTCTCACCGCAACCACCTGACCCCCACACCACCCGATCGGGTCGTCGGAATCGAACCCAACGCCGCACGTGACTGCGGCAGTTCGATGCGAACGCGCTCTTCCGCGCGCCCCCGCACCCCCTTCGCGTTCTCGTTTCCCGAAAGCCCCGGCGGGACGGACGGATTCCGCCAGGATGTCGCGCGAAACCGCGTACGACGAGGCAAGGGGCCCCAGGATGAGAATGACCGATATATCGCTTAATTGGCTGGTTCCGGGGGTTCTGCTGCTCGTCGGGGTCGCCGCGGCCGTGGTCGTGGTCCTGCGCGGCAGGCGCGCGGCCGACGCGGCGCCGGGCGAGGACTCCTGGGAGCGCACCCAGGAGCGGCGGCGGCGCAAGGAGGCCGTGTACGGCACCGCCTCGTATGTGCTGCTGTTCTGCTGCGCCGCGGTCGCGGCGGCGCTCTCCTTCCACGGGCTGGTCGGCTTCGGCGTGTCCAACCTCAACCTCTCCGGAGGCTGGGAGTACCTGGTGCCGTTCGGACTCGACGGCGCGGCGATGTTCTGCTCCGTGCTCGCCGTGCGCGAGGCCAGCCACGGCGACGCGGCGCTCGGTTCGCGCCTGCTGGTCTGGCTGTTCGCGGGCGCCGCCGCCTGGTTCAACTGGGTGCACGCGCCCCGCGGGTTCGGCCATGACGGCGCGCCGCAGTTCTTCGCCGGGATGTCGCTGTCGGCGGCGGTCCTCTTCGACCGGGCGCTGAAGCAGACCCGCCGGGCCGCGCTGCGCGAACAGGGCCTGGTGCCCCGTCCGCTGCCGCAGATCAGGGTCGTACGGTGGCTGCGGGCCCCCCGGGAGACGTTCGGCGCCTGGTCGCTGATGCTGCTGGAAGGCGTACGGACCCTGGACGAGGCCGTCGAGGAGGTCCGCGAGGACCGCCGGCAGAACGAGCGCAACCGTCACCGCAGGCGCGAGCAGGACAAGCTGGACCGGGCCCGGATCAAGGCGATCAACCGCCAGCACCGGAACTGGACCCGCGGGCGCGGCGGGCGGCAGGTGCCGCTGACGGCGGGCGCCCCGGCGGCACACGGCTCCCCCGCCGCGCAGCAGGCCGCCGGCGCGGAACCTGCGATAGCCGGCGACCCGGAAGCCCTGCCGCCCGGACCGCTGTCCGCGGGGGCCGATCCTGTGTCCCCGGCCGGTTCCCGTCCGGCGCTGAAGGCCGTGCACGGCACCGAGCCCGCTGACGCGTATCCGCGGACGGTGGACCTGACCGCCGAGGACGACACCCAGGCACTGCCCCGGCTGGACTCCCTGGAGGAGAAGCTGGCGCAGATCGAGAAGCAGTTCGGCTGACCCGCGGCGGACCGAGCCCGCACCCCCGGCCTTCCGTCAGGCCGGTCCGCCGCCCAGCTCAACCGTCAGGTCGGCCCGCCCAGTTCGAACCACACGCACTTGCCCACCGCGTGGGCGCGTACTCCCCACGCGTCCGCGAGGGAGTGCACCAGCATCAGCCCCCTCCCCGAGGTGCCGTCCGTCGTCGGCGGGCGCAGCCTGGGCCGCCGCCCGGCGAAGTCCCGTACCTCCACGCGCAGCCGGTCGGTGACCGTGGCGGTCACGACGGCGCCCCCGTTCGTGTGGACGAGGGCGTTGGTGACCAGCTCGCTGATGAGCAGTTCGGCTATGTCGCTGTCCCCGGCCCCGCCCCACTGGCGCAGCAGCCGGCGCAGCTCGGCGCGTACCCCGGCCACCGCCGTCAGGTCCGCGTGCCGCAGTGTGCGCTCCATCTTCCCCGGCAGCCGGGTGCCGTTGTGGACGCCGACGCGTGCGGCCACCGGTCCGGCTCTGTCCTCGCGCCGCACAGACTGACGCTTCATCCTCCCCGCCCCGAACGCTTCAGGTCCCTCTCCCTCGAACAGCTTCACGGTCATGCATGCCCATCGGGCCCGGTGCCATGCTTCGGCCCGCGAGACCGATAAACGCCAGGCCGCAGGCATGTGCCTGCGGCGCGATGCCCGTAATGCCCGGTCAGGGGCGGGGGATGTTACGGAGGTTGGAGCGGGCCATCTGGACCATACGGCCGACCCCGCCCTCCAGCACGATCTTGCCGGCGGAGAGGGCGAAGCCCTGGACCATGTCCCGGCTGATCTTCGGCGGCATGGACAGCGCGTTGGGGTCGGTGACCACGTCGACCAGGGCCGGGCCCTTGTGCCTGAAGGCGTCGCGCAGCGCGCCGCGCAGTTCCTTGGGCTTCTCCACGCGTACGCCGTGCGCCCCGGCCGCCCGCGCGATGGCGGCGAAGTCCGGATTGTGGTTGCCGGTCCCGTACGCGGGCAGCCCGGCGACCATCATCTCCAGCTCGACCATGCCCAGCGAGGAGTTGTTGAAGAGGACCACCTTCACCGGCAGGTCGTACTGGACGAGGGTGAGGAAGTCGCCCATGAGCATCGAGAAGCCGCCGTCGCCGGACATCGAGACGACCTGGCGGCGGCGGTCGGTGAACTGGGCGCCGATTGCCTGCGGCAGCGCGTTGGCCATCGATCCGTGGGTGAAGGAACCGATCACGCGGCGGCGGCCGTTGGGGCTGATGTAGCGCGCCGCCCAGACATTGCACATCCCAGTATCAACTGTGAAGATTGCGTTTGCCGCGGCCTCCTCGTCCAGGACGGACGCGACGAATTCGGGGTGGATCGGCGTGTGCTTCTCGACCTTGCGTGTGTATGCCTTGACGACGCCTTCCAGGGCGTCGGCGTGTTTCTTCAGCATCCGGTCGAGGAACTTGCGGCTCTTCTTGGGCGTGATGCGCGGGTTCAGGCAGCGCAGCGTCTCGCGCACGTCGCCCCAGACCGCGAGGTCCAGCTTGGAGCGGCGGCCGAGCCGTTCGGGGCGCACGTCCACCTGGACGATCTTGACGTCGTCCGGCAGGAAGGCGTTGTACGGGAAGTCCGTGCCCAGCAGGATCAGCAGGTCGCACTCGTGCGTGGCCTCGTAGGCCGCGCCGTAGCCGAGCAGGCCGCTCATGCCGACGTCGTACGGGTTGTCGTACTGGATCCACTCCTTGCCGCGCAGCGCGTGGCCCACCGGGGCCTTGAGGCGCTCGGCGCACTCCATCACCTCGGCGTGCGCCCCCGCGGTGCCGCTGCCGCAGAACAGCGTGACCTTGCCGGCGTCCTCGATCATCCGGACCAGCTGGTCGATCTCCGCGTCGCCGGGGCGCACGGTGGGGCGCGAGGTGACCAGTGCATGCTCGATGGAGCGCTCGGGCGCCTCCTGGTCGGCGATGTCGCCGGGCAGCGAGACGACGGAGACGCCGCTGAGCCCGATGGCGTTCTGCACGGCCGTCTGCAGCACCCGCGGCATCTGGTCGCGGCTGGAGATCATCTCGCTGTAGTGGCTGCACTCGGTGAACAGCCGGTCCGGGTGGGTCTCCTGGAAGAAGCCGGTGCCGATCTCGCTGGACGGGATGTGCGAGGCGAGCGCGAGCACCGGGGCCATCGAGCGGTGGGCGTCGAAGAGGCCGTTGATCAGGTGCAGGTTGCCGGGGCCGCAGGAGCCCGCGCAGGCCGCCAGCCGCCCGGCGATCTGGGCCTCGGCGCCCGCCGCGAAGGCGGCGACCTCTTCGTGGCGGACCTGGATCCAGTCGATCCCGGCGGTGCGGCGGACCGCGTCGACGACGGGGTTGAGGCTGTCGCCGACGACGCCGTAGAGCCGCTGGACACCGGCGCGCACCAGGATGTCGACGAACTGCCCGGCCACGGTCTGTTTCGCCATGTCGCTGTCGCTCCTCCGGAGGGGGGACCGCGGGCGGGCACCACCACCCGGCAATGGCCCGTTTCGCGGCATTCCTTCCCGGTTCTACCACTCCCCCGGGCCGGTGTCCGTCCGGACTACGCCTGCCGCGTCACCCGGGCCGTACCGCCCCCGCCGCCTCCGTCCCCTCCCACACCGCCACAGCCGTACGGTCCTGCCCGTACCCCTCCGCGTGCAGCCGGACATCGGCCAGGAACGCCGCGAGCCCCGGCGGCCCGGCGGCCGTCCACCGCGCGGCCAGACGGCTGCCGAACCCGGCCGCCTCGGTCAGCGGGCCCGCGAACCCGGCACTGCACACCAGCAGGAGATCGCCGGGCCGCGCGGCCACGGCCCGGAAGCGGAACGGCTCCGGCGCGGTGCGCGGCACGGGCTCGTACGGCGGCTGCCAGGGCCGCCCCGACGGCGCGCGGGGCAGGCCGGGGACGGTGCCGCCGAGGTCGGGGAGGAGGGCACCCGGATCGGGCGCATCCGGCACATCCGGTGCGCCCGGTACGAGGGTGTCGGGGCCGGGCGCGCCGGGGACCGGCCACGGAGGCGTGTCTGCGGGCGTGTCCACGGGCGCCTCCTCCGGCCCGCTCGCACCGCCCGCGGGCGCCGGGCCGCCCGTCGCGTCCTCCTGGGGCGGTGGCTCCAGGTCCTGCCAGACGCCGCTGCCCAGCCGGAAGAATCCGCCCGCGCCGGCACCGAAGAAGACCCGGGTCCGGCAGGCCGGATCGGCGGGCAGCAGCAGGCAGCGCAGCGCCGCCGTGTACTGCTCGGGCTCCATGCCGTGCTCGACGGCGTACGCACGGAGCTTGCCGTAGGTGCGGTCGGCCAGGCGGTGCAGGCCCGACTTCAGGGCGTCGCGGTTGCCCGTACGGACGTCCTCGGCCAGCCGGGTGTAGCTGCGGCCGACGGCCCCGCCGATCCAGTGGCAGGCGTCGCGGGCCGCGCGGTGGGTGCCTCCGTACGCGTACGCACCTCCGCCGGGGGCCGCGGTGGCCACGGCGACCAGGACCAGCGCGTGCTGCCCGGCGCCGAAGCGGGCGGTGAGCAGGGCGTCGCCGCGCGGCTCCCCGCGGTGGCGGGCGGCTTCGCCGCGCAGCGAGGCGGCGCGCAGGGTGAACGTTCCGTACCCGGCGCCGTCCAGCTCCGTGTCCGGTACGAGTTCGTCCAGCGCGCCCGGGTCGGCGGCGGGCAGGGCCATCGATTCGGGGCGGGGGCCGGACTCGGGCGGCGCGCCCCTACCGGCATCGGCGGACGGTACGGACCCGGCACCCGCCGCCTGCCCCACCGCACGGAAGGCGGAGTCCACCCGGTCGTCGAGCGAGTCCCGGGCCGCCTCCGCGGGGCCGGTGTCCCGGGCGGCTGCGTCACCGTCGTCCTCGTACAACTCCCGCCACCACGCGTCCTCGTGACGGCGCCGGTCCCCCTGTCGGTCCATGGGCCGCATTGTCCACCGGCCGGGGCCGCGGAGACAGGGCGCGGCGGGACGTCACCGCGCCGCCCGGCCGGTACGCGCCAAGGGGCGCACCGGCCCCGGTTCCGGCACGCTGGGGCCATGGGCGGATGGCAGTTGCTCACGGTCGGCCTCGTCCTGCTGCTCGGGCTGCTGGGCGTGCTGGCCCCGGGGGTACCGGGGCCGCCGATCGTATGGGCGGGCGTGCTGTGGTGGGCGATGGCCGAGCACTCCACCCTGGCCTGGTTCGTCCTGATCGGCACGAGCGCCGTCCTGCTGCTCGCCCAGGCCCTCGCCTGGCTGCTGCCGCCCCGCGACCCCCGGGCCGCCGGCGCCCCGTACCGGACCCTGTACGTCAGCGGCGCCGCGGGCATCATCGGCTTCTTCGTGGTGCCCGTGGTGGGGGCCGCGCTGGGCTCGGTCGGCGCGCTCTACCTGCTGGAACGGGCGCGCCTGGGCAGTCACGGGGACGCGTGGGCCGCCACCCGCACGGCCATGCGGGCCATCGGGACCGCCGTGCTGGTCGAGCTGTACGCCTGCCTGCTGGCGGTCGGCGCCTGGACCGGCGCCGTCATCGCGGGCTGATCCTCCCGGGCGCCCGCGGCCAGCCACAGGTGGTGCAGGGCGTACGAGCGCCAGGGCCGCCACGCCTCCGGCGCCGCCCCGCCGCCGTCCACCGGCCCCACGTCCGGGTCGCCCAGTGCCCGCATCCGGATGTACGCGGCTGCCGCCGGGCCCACCCCGGGCAGGGCGCGCAGCGCACGCTCGGCGGCGTCCCGGTCCGCGCCCGCGTCCAGCCGGACCGCCCCGTCGGCGAGCGCGCCGCACAGCGCGCGCACCGGTTCCCGCACTCCGGCGCCGGTCAGCGCGGCGGGTTCGGGGAAGAGGTGGGTCAGCGCGCCGTCCGCCGCGTCCAGCGGCTTGCCGTACGTCCGTACCAGCTCGGCGGCGTGTTCCGGCGGCCCGCCGAGGACGGTCCGTACGGCCAGTTCCTCGGGGTCGGCGGCGCCCGGCGACCGCAGTCCGGGGCGGGCCGCGACCAGCGGGCCGAGCAGCGGGTCGGTGCCCAGGCGCTCGGCGACGGCGTACGGGTCGGCGTCCAAGTCGAACAGGCGGCGCATCCGCTGGACGGCGGTGGACAGGTCGCGCAGGTCGGTCAGGTGCAGCCGGCACTCCAGCCAGCCGCCGTCCGTGCCCCGGGCGGCCGGGCACACCAGTCCGGCGCGCGGCCGGCGCGGCTGCCGGGAGCCGGCGTGCTCGTCGACCTCGGCGATGCCGCTGCCGTGGGTGAGCCGCAGCGTGCGGCGGTACGTACGAGAGCCCCGCGCGCCGCGCATCTCCTCGACGCCCGGCACCGCGCGCTCCTGGAGGAAGTCGAAGATCTCGGCGGCGGCGTACGGGCCCCGGTAGGCCAGCCGCAGCGGCACACCGGCGGGCGCCCCGTGCCGCGCGGCACCGGACGGGCCGGTACCCGCCCCCGTACGGGTTCCCGCCGCCGCGCGCAGTTCGCTCGGCGTACTGGCGTAGATCTCCCGCATCGTGTCGTTGAACTGCCGGATGCTGGCGAATCCGGCGGCGAAGGCCAGGTCGGTGACCGGCAGGCCGGTGGTCTGGAGGAGCAGCCGCGCGGTGTGCGCGCGGCGGGCCCGCGCCAGGGCCACGGGCCCGGCGCCCAGCTCGGCCGTGAGCTGCCGCTGCACCTGCCGCGCGCTGTATCCCAGCCGCCGCGCGAGGCCGCCGACGCCCTCCCGGTCGACCACGCCGTCGTCGATGAACCGCATGGCACGGCCGACCAGGTCGGCCCGGACGTTCCACTCCGCCGAGCCCGGCACGGCGTCCGGACGGCAGCGGCGGCAGGCCCGGAACCCGGCGCCCTGCGCGGCCGCCGCGGAGGCGTAGAACCGTACGTTCGCACGCTTCGGGGTGACCGCCGGGCAGCTCGGACGGCAGTAGATCCCGGTCGTCACGACGGCGAAGAAGAACTCGCCGTCGAACCGCGCGTCCCGGCTCGACACCGCCTCGTACCTGGTCCCGTCGTCCATCACACGATCCAGTGTGCGCGACGCCCGGGAGGTTTCCTGGCGGAAATCGGACATCGCGCTGGGGCGGGGACGGGCCGCCCGGAGCGGGGCGGGCACCCGGGACGGGGCGGGCGCCCGAAGCGGGGCGAGCACCCGGAGCAGGGCGGGCGCCCGGAACGGGGCGAGCACCCGGAACAAGGCAGGCACCCGAAGCGGGGCGAGCACCCGGAGCAGGACGAGCACCCGGAATAGGGCAGGCACCCGGAACGGGGCGGGCACCCGGAGCAGGGCGGGCACCCAAAGGCACCCGCCCTGTCCCTCACCCCCGAGCCCCCCTCTTCCGCTCCACCATGTGACGGCCCAGGGCCTGCTTCTGCTTCCAGTCCCTGCGGATCTCCGCCCGCAGCCGGGCGTCCGTCTTGGCCGCGATGCGCTCGTTCTCGCGCAGCAGCTTGCGGTAGCTCTCCAGCCGCCGCTGCGGCAACGCGCCGCTCTCGATGGCCGCCAGCACCGCGCACCCGGGCTCCGTGGCGTGCGCGCAGTCGTGGAAGCGGCACTCCTCGGCCAGGTCCTCCACGTCCGAGAAGGCCCGCGCGAGCCCGGTGTCGGCGTCCCACATTCCGACGCCCCGCAGGCCGGGGGTGTCGATCAGCACCCCGCCGCCGGGCAGCACCAGCAGGTCCCGGGTGGTCGTGGTGTGCCGGCCCTTGCCGTCCCGGTCGCGGGCGGCCCGTACGTCCTGCACGTCCTCGCCCACCAGCGCGTTGGCGAGCGTCGACTTGCCCGCACCGGACTGCCCGAGCAGTACGGACGTGCCGCCGCCCAGTACCGCGGCGAGGACGTCCAGCCCGTCACCGTCGGCCGCGCTGACGGCCAGCACCTGCACCCCGGGCGCGGCGGTCTCCGCGTCCGCGACCAGGTGCGCCAGCACGTCCGGATCACCGGCCAGGTCGGCCTTGGTCAGCACGAGCAGCGGCTGCGCCCCGCTCTCCCAGGCCAGGGAGACGAAGCGCTCGATGCGCCCGAGGTCCAGGTCCACGGCGAGCGAGACCGCGACCACGGCGTGGTCCACGTTCGCCGCCAGCACCTGCCCCTCGGACCGCTTGGACGACGTCGAGCGCACGAACGCGGTACGCCGCGGCAGCAGCGCCCGCACCACACCGTCCCGGCCCGCACCGACCTCGCCGAGGTCGATCACGGCCCAGTCCCCGGTGCACGGCACCCGCATCGGATCACTGGTGGCCACCAGCGCGGTGTCCGCCAGCACGGTACGGACACCGTCCCCGTCGGGCACCACGGCGTCCACCCGCCCGCGGTCCACGCGGACGACACGGCCGGGCACGAACCCCCGCCCGGCGTGAGCGGCGAAACTCTCCGCGAAGCCGTCGTCCCAGCCGTAGGCGGTCAGCGGGCGCGACGAAGCGGAGGAGAAGGAAGACGATTGCAAGGGAAACCCTTCACAAGGGTGGCCCCGGCCCCACGCGCCCGGCGCGTGGCGAGAAATGAGGTCGAGTCAGCCGGAGACCACGGAGGTGGAATGGATGGTCTTCTGATTGCGGGCAGCGCCCAGCGCAATGACAGCCATCGGGTCACACCTCCTGAATCTTCACGGCCGGACGCGGCGGCCGGACGGCCACCGCGAGGAACGGGCTCACCCTAGCCCGGCCCCGGATTCCGGCGCCAACGTATTTTTCGCGCCCTCATCTGCCTCCGAAAAGGCCGCGCCCCGTTTCAGTCCTCCCCCGTCACCAACACCCGCATCGCCTCCCCCAAAGCCCCCACGACCCGCCGCACCTCCCGTTCCTCCGCATCGGCCGTCCGATACGACGCCACCACCGCGCCCGCTTCCGTGAGCCGGTCTTCGAGCGGGCCGTGCAGCAGTTCCGCCGTGACGACCAGTGCGTTGTCGATGCCGACGTAGGGCTTGAGCAGGAGTTGCTGGACCGCTTCCATGCCCTGATCCGCAAGTACCTTCCGGCACTCCTTTGTCAGTGGTGCCAGCCAGGCGGCCCGCTGCTGGTAGGCGGGGGACGCGCCGCTGCCGTCGTCGAAGGCGTAGGTGGGGGCGAGGGCGGTGACGAGGCGGTCGACGTAGGTGTATTCGGCGGGGGCGTCGTGTTCGGGGTGGTCCTTGCGGAACTCGTCCCAGTCCTGTTCGGTCCAGGTGAGGTTCTTGAGGAGGACCGGGTTGCGGTCGTAGTAGCCGTCGTCCACGCCGCGGAAGACGGACCGGAGCAGCGGGAACGGCAGTTCCGTGGATTCGGCCAGCAGAACCGCGTCATACAGGTCCTTGCCCTCCGGGTAGCGGTCGCTGACCAGCCACAGGATCTTCCAGGCGAGGGAGAGTGCGGGGGTGGCGGCCGAGACCCGGGCGGGCTGCGTACCGTCGGGGCCGGGGACTTCTGCGGGGGCCGGGGGCGCCGGGAGGTGTTCGTTGAAGACGAAGTCGAGCTGGACGGTGCCCGGCGGTACGGCGTCGTCGTGTGCCGTCCACGGGATGACCAGCCGCCGGCCGGGGACCCGGTCGTATGTCCAGATGTCGTCGCCGACCGCGCGGTCCGCGTGCAGGCGTACCGGGCCGCCGCGCAGGGACAGTTCCTCGGCGGAGCGGGCGATGCCGTGGATCATGTGTTCCGTACGGCTGTCCCGCTCGTTCCAGGTCGGCGGTACGACGACGAAGTCCAGGTCGCCGGGTTCCCGGGCCTCGGCGCCGAACCAGGCCCGCAGGAGCACGCTGCCGCGCAGGACGAGGTGGCCGGCCCATTCGGAGGTGGCGACGGCGGTCAGCGCGTGGTGCAGGGCGTGGCGGCGGGCGGCGTACCAGCGGGCGCCGGCCGCCGCGTCGGCGAACCGCGGCTCGCCCAGTCGCATGGCGTGCAGGTGATGGCGGACCGACGGGTCGAACACGGGCGGCTGGACGACGCCGTCGCCCCGTACCGGCAGCAGGGTCGCCGGGAGGTCCATGGCGGTGCGGGTCGCCTCGTCCGGGGGTGTGGTGGGGACGACGGCGGTCGCGGGCCAAGGGCCGTACCCGAAGTCGCGCCAGTGCGGCGGCCGTTCCTGCTGCGCGTGTTCCTGCTCGGTCATGTGGCCGCTCCTGCCCCGTATGCCGCTGTCTCGTCGATCCAGCCGTCGTCCAGCGTCCCGTCGCTGTCGTGGACGACGAATTCCCGCTCGACGGAGGCTATGTCGTGCTCCGCCGCGCGCAGTGCGTCCAGCAGGGCGGCCAGGCGCCGTTCCGCGGTGTCCCGGCCGACGGCGCGGCAGCGCTGGGTCACGAAGCGCTCCTCGCGTCCGTCGGCCCGTACGCGTCGCGCGTTGCGGGAGAGGTGGGCCGCGTGCGGGCCGGCGAGGTCCGCGAGGCCGGTGAGCGCGGAGGGGGCACCGGGTGTGGTGCGGTCCAGGAGGAGTTTGATGTGGTGTTCGAAGTAGTAGGCCGGGCCGAGGGCAGCCGCCGCCGCGTCGGTGACCGGTACGCCGTCGGCCCACGGCGTCGTCTCGATCTTCGTACGCACCACCTCGAAACCCGCGGCGCGCAGCTCCGCCGCCTCGGCCGCCGCCCGCTCCCGCATCTGCCCGGCCGATCCGCTGCCGTGCAGGGTCAGCATCGGCTGGGACGGTGTGCTGCCGCGCTCCAGCAGGATGTGGACCCATTTCAGCCCGCGTGCCGCGGCGTGGAGTTCGAGGCCGGCGGCCACCCGGTCCCGGGCGTCCGGGTCAGCGGGCGCCTCGTCCCGTACGGTCAGATGCGCTTCGAACGCGCCGTGGAAGGGCGGGGTTCCGGAGGGCGGGGAGCCGGGCGTACGGCCTTGCAGTGCGGCCGCCCGGTGGCCGATTTCGATCATCCGGGCATGGTCTCAAACGGCCGGCGCCCGCCCTCGCGCCCGTACGGCTACGGCCGGCTCACCGATGCTGTGCGATCAGGCAGCGGGCCATCGTCTGCGCACGGCGCGCGGCGTGCGGGTCGCCCTCGGCGGCGGCGATGATGGAGCCCTTCATGAGGATGTGCCAGGAGCGGGAGAAGCCGTCGCAGTCGCGCAGGTGCGCCTCTTCGGCCAGCGTACGGACGAGCATCCGGACGTTTTCCAGGTGGCGGATGCTGGCCCGGCCCAGCGGGTGCTGCCAGCCCATCTCCAGCAGGACGTTGATGAAGGTGCAGGCGTCGAAGTCGGGGTGGCGGAACCAGTCGTCGAACACGTCGAAGACGGCCAGCAGGCGTTCCTCGGGGGTGCCGCCGCGGCGGCGGGCGCCGGCCTCGATCAGGCCGCGGGTCCACTGCTGTTCGCGGCGGTCGAGGAAGGCGAGGACCAGGTCGTCCTTGGAGGGGAAGTGGCGGTAGAAGGTCGCCTTGGCCACCCGGGAGCGGTGGATGACCTCGTTGACGCCGACATCGCGGATACCACGGCGCGAGAACAGGTCATAGGCGGCGCTCAATACTCGCTCGCGGGCGCCGGGCCGACCCCCGGCGTGCGACGTGGCCGGCGCGCACTCGGTCGTCATGGTGGCACCCAGTGTAGGCGTGGACAGACCGGTTTGACTCCTGACACGATGGGGTCATGTCCCTACAGACAGACCGGTCTTCCCGGGCCGGTCCGGATGCCCTGGGGGTCCGCACCCGGCTGTTCGGCTCCTCGGCCGTGCTGACCGTGCGGGGCGAGATCGATTACGGCACCGTGCCCGTTCTGGACGCGGCCGTCGCGGCGTTACCGTCCGGCCTGGGGAGCGTGGTCCTCGAAATGACCGGGGTCACCTTCATGGACGCGGCCGGGCTGCACTTCCTGCGGCGGCTGGACGCGTACGGCCGGCAGTGCCAGATCCCGGTCCGGGCCCTCAACCTGCGCCGCCAGCCCCGCCGTGTGCTGGAGCTGGCCCGTACGTGGCCCGGCACGCCACGGGCGGAGAAGTTCTTCGGCCGGGCGGCGCCGGCCGGTGCGCCGACGGCCCGGGAGCCGCAGTGAAGCGTCGCTCGCTCTCGGCCCTGCGGCTCACCTCCGCCCTGCGTGCGCCGCGGAAGGTGCCGAGAGGCGCGGCCGGCGGCCCCGGTGACGGGGCGGCGGATACTACGGCGGCTCCCGACGCGTCGGGGGCCGCGGTCGAGCGCCTGCGCGCGGAGAACGCGTGGCTGCGGCGGGCGCTGGCCGGCCGGCCGGTGATCGACCAGGCCCGCGGCATCCTGATGGCCACCGCGGAGTGCACAGCCGAACAGGCCTGGTACATCCTCCGGCAGACCTCCCAGCACGCGAACCGCAAGGTGCGCGAGGTCGCCGGCGAGGTGGTCGCCGACGCCACCGGGACCGTCCCGCCGGGACCGGTACGTACGCATCTGCGGGAGGCGGTGCGGCGGCACCGGGCCGCCCGGCGGGAAGCCTCCTGACGGCACGTCAGCAGCCGGCCGCCGCTCGCCGCCCTACTCCGTGACCTGCGGCAGCACCTTCGTCCGGTAGAAGTCGAAGAACCCGCGCTGGTCCGGGCCGATCTGACCGACGTAGACGGTGTCGAAGCCCGCGTCCACGAAGGCCCGCAGCGCGGACACGTGCATGTCGACATCGTCGCCGCAGGGGAAGCCCTTCGCCGCGTGCTCCGGCGTCACCAGTTCGGACGCCTGCTCGAAGTGGCGCGGGGTGGGGAGGATCTGGGCCAGTTCGCCGGGGAGCAGTTCGCTGGGCCACAGGCGGTGCGCGGTGCGCACGCACTCGTCCCGGTCGGGGCCGTAGCAGACCTTCAGTCCGGCCTGTACGGGCTTGTTGCCGCCGCCGCCCCGGCGAAAGCGTTCGACGGCGTCCGCGTCCGGCGCCATGGTCACGAAGCCGTCGCCGACGCGGGCGGCCAGTTCGGTGGCGCTGGGGCCGAAGGCGGAGACGTCAATGGGCACCGGCTCGTCGGGGACCGTGTACAGGCGGGCGTTCTCCACGGTGTAGTGCTTGCCGTGGTGGCTGACCTCGCCGCCCTCGAAGAGCTGCCGCATCACCTGAACGGCTTCCTCCAGCATCTCCAGGCGCACCGACGCCTGGGGCCAGTGGTCCCCGAGGATGTGCTCGTTCAGCGCCTCGCCGCTGCCCACGCCGAGCCGGAAGCGGCCGTCGAGGAGCACCGCGCTGGTGGCCGCGGCCTGCGCCGTGACCACCGGGTGCAGCCGCATGGTCGGGCAGGTCACCGCGGTCTCCACCGGCAGCGAGGTGACCTGGGACAGTGCGCCGATCACCGACCAGACGAACGGGCTCTGGCCCTGTGCGTCGTTCCACGGATGGAAGTGGTCGGAGATCCACAGTTTGGTGAAGCCGGCCTGCTCCGCCATGCGGGCCTGTTCGACCAGCTCAGCGGGGCCGTGCTCCTCGCAGGCGAGGAAGTATCCGTACTCGGTCATCGGGGCTCCGTGCGCTCTCGACGGCCCGCGCGGGGCCGGTGGGTGGGTAGGTGGGTCGCCCCCTCGGGTGAGGCGCCGGGTAACCGTTTTCCCGGCCGTGGAAACCCGTGTGGCGGGCGGCCGGGGCCCGTACCGACGCGGTACGGAAGCGATTCGGCCCGGGCGATGCGGGTACTGGAGCTGCCACGGCGAAGAACACCGCTTTAGACTCAAAAGCGGCTTTTGGGTTACCGGGCGGTCGGCGCTCCCCGGCCGGGTCCGTCCGGTGGGCCGGCCGCCAGGACAAGGAGATCCGCAATGCGAGCCACCGTCTGGCACGGCAAGCGGGACGTCCGCGTGGAGCACGTCCCCGATCCGCAGATCAAGAAGCCGACCGACGCGGTCATCAAGATCACCTCCAGCGGGCTGTGCGGCTCCGACCTGCACCTCTACGAGGTCCTGACGCCCTTCATGACGCCCGGCGACATCCTGGGGCACGAGCCGATGGGGATCGTCGAGGAGACCGGCTCCGAAGTGCCGGACCTCAGCCCCGGCGACCGGGTGGTGATCCCGTTCCAGATCGCCTGCGGCTCCTGCCGGATGTGCGGCGACGGCCTCCAGACACAGTGTGAGACCACACAGGTGCGCGAGCACGGCTCCGGCGCCGCGCTGTTCGGCTACACCAAGCTCTACGGTTCGGTGCCCGGCGCGCAGGCCGAGTACCTGCGCGTACCGCAGGCGCAGTACGGGCCGATCAAGGTGCCGCACGGACCGGCCGACGACCGCTTCGTCTACCTGTCGGACGTGCTGCCCACCGCCTGGCAGGCCGTGCAGTACGCGGGCGTCACCAAGGGCAGCAGCGTCGCCGTCCTGGGCCTGGGGCCGATCGGCGCGATGTCGTGCCGGATCGCCCGGCACCTGGGCGCCGAGCAGGTGATCGGCATCGACCATGTGCCGGAGCGGCTGGCGCGGGCCCGGCGCGACGGGGCGACCGTCTTCGACCTGGACGCCTTCGACGCCGAGGACGGGCTGATCGAGGCCGTCAAGGACATCACCGGCGGCCGCGGCCCGGACGCCGTGATCGACGCGGTGGGCACCGAGGCACATGGCAGCCCGGCCGGGAAGCTGGCGCAGCAGGCCGCCGGGCTGATGCCGTCGCGCTGGGCCGAGAAGCTGATGAGCAGGGCGGGCGTGGACCGGCTGAGCGCCCTGCACCTGGCCATCTCCCTGGCGCGCCGCGGCGGCACGATCTCCATCAGCGGGGTGTACGGCGGGATGACGGACCCGATGCCGATGCTGGTGATGTTCGACAAGCAGCTCACGTTCCGGATGGGCCAGGCCAACGTACGGCGCTGGGCGGACGACATCATCCCGCTGCTGACGGACGACGACCCGCTGGGCGTGGACGACTTCGCCACGCACCGGATGCCGCTGGAGAAGGCGCCCGAGGCGTACGAGATGTTCCAGAAGAAGGCGGACGGCGCGATCAAGGTGCTGTTCACGCCGTGACCGAACGGCGCGGGGCACACCGCAGGGCGTTCAGGCCGAGGTGAAGGGACCGGACATGCCGCATTTTGCTTCCGCACCGCCGATCGCGGGGCTGTCGGCCCTGGTGACGGGTGGTTCGCGCGGTCTGGGTCTGCTGATGGCCCGTCAGCTCGGCGCGCGGGGAGCCCGTGTGACCATCCTGGCCCGGGACGGGCAGGAGCTGGCCGAGGCCGCCCGGTCGCTGCGCCGCCCCGGCGGCCCGCCGGTCGCCACCGCCGTGTGCGACGTACGCGACCGCGCGGCGGTCGACCGGACCGTCGAGGAGATCGCGGCGCGCGAGGGCGGGCTGGACATCGTCATCGGCAACGCCGGGGTCATCCAGGTGGGCCCGGCCGCCTCACTGGGGCACCAGGCGTTCCACGACGCCATGGCGTCGATCTTCGACGGGGCGCTCAACACGTCCCTGGCGACCCTCCCCCACCTGCGGCGCAGCCCTGCGGGCGGGCGGCTGGCGCTGATCGGGTCGGTCGGCGGACTGCTGGCCGTACCGCATCTGCTGCCGTACTCCTGCGCCAAGTTCGCCGTCGCCGCGCTGGCCGAGGGGCTGCACGCGGAGGAGAGCGGATACGGGGTGTCGGTGACGGCCGTGCATCCGGGGCTGATGCGCACGGGCTCCCACCTGCGCGCGCAGTTCGGCGGGGACGCCGCGCGGGAGTACGCCTGGTTCTCGGCACTGGCGGGCACGCCCGTCCTGTCGATGAACGCCGAACGCGCCGCCGGGCGCATCGTCTCCGGAGTGCAGCGGCGCCGCCCCCGCGTCGTGCTGACCCCGGCCGCCCGGCTGGCCGCCACGGCGCACGGCCTGGCCCCGGTGACCACCACCCGCCTGTCCTCGGCCCTGGCCCGGGTGCTGCCGCGCGACGCGGTCGGCGCACCGGGCGTCACCGAGGGCGCGGCGGTGGAGAGCGGCGGGCGTACGGCACCGGCGCCGCGGCTGCGCAAGGTGCTCGGCGCCCTCAACGACCGGGCGGCGGGGCGCTTCAACCAGTGCGGCCGGGCGGCACCGCCCGGCCCCCACGGAAGGAGAAACTACGGGTGAGCCCACGCGGAGCAGCACTCTTCGACGTCGACGGAACGCTGGTCGACAGCACCTATCTGCACGCCGTCACCTGGTGGGAGGCGTTCCGCCAGGCCGGGCACCGGGTGCCGATGGCGGACATCCACCGGACCATCGGCATGGGGTCCGACCATCTGCTGGACCATCTGCTCAGCGGGGACCGGGACCGCGACCAGGACGAGGCGATCCGTACGGCGCACGGCACGCTCTTCGCCCAGTACTGGGAGCGGCTGGCCCCGCTCGACGGCGCGGCCGACCTGCTGCGGGCCTGCGCGAAGCGCGGCTGGACGGTGGTGCTGGCCAGTTCGGCGCACGGCCCCGAGCTGGCCGCGATGCGCCGCGCGCTGGACGCGGAGGACGCGATCACCGCGGTGACCGGCTCGGACGACGTGTCGGCGAGCAAGCCCGCGCCCGATCTGGTCAAGAGCGCCCTGGAGCACAGCGGCGTGAACGCCGACGAGGCGGTGTTCATCGGCGACACGGTCTGGGACGTGCGGGCCAGCCACCGGGCGGGCGTGCCCTGCCTGGCGGTGCTCAGCGGCGGCTATCCGGAGCACGACCTGCGGGAGGCCGGTGCGTACGAGGTCTACGACGGCCCGGCCGATCTGGCCGAGCGCCTGGACAGCAGCCTCCTCGCGGCACCGGGCGAGCGGTGACGGCCGGCGGCCGTGCGCCCGGATACGGCCGGTAACCGGACATCCGGACGAAAACCGTCCGGACGGCCGTGCATCCGTCCGGGCCAGGACGGGCACACGGAAAGCCGGCCCGGCACCCGCCGTCGCGATCGTGAGAGGAAACGAACCGCATGTCCACCAAAGTCTCCGACCACATCCTCCAGCGCCTGCGCGCCTGGGACGTCGACCATGTCTTCTCGTACGCCGGGGACGGCATCAACGGGCTGCTGGCCGCCTGGGGACGGGCCGGCAACCGGCCGAAGTTCGTGCAGGCGCGGCACGAGGAGATGGCCGCGTTCCAGGCCGTCGGGTACGCCAAGTTCTCCGGCAAGGTGGGGGTGTGCGCGGCGACCTCCGGTCCCGGCGCCATCCACCTGCTGAACGGGCTCTACGACGCGAAGCTGGACCACGTACCGGTGGTGGCCATCGTCGGGCAGACGGCGCGCAGCGCCATGGGCGGCTCCTACCAGCAGGAAGTCGACCTGATGGCGCTCTACAAGGACGTCGCCTCGGAGTTCTGCGAGATGGTGACGGTCCCCGAGCAGCTGCCGAACGTCCTCGACCGGGCGATCCGCACCGCGTACGCCAAGCGCACCGTCACCGCCCTCATCGTCCCGGGCGACGTACAGGAGCTGGAGTACAGCGCGCCCACCCACGAGTTCAAGATGGTGCCGTCCAGCCTCGGCGTGTCGCAGTACGCGCCGGTACCGGCCGACGAGGACCTGCGGCGCGCCGCCGAGGTGCTCAACGCGGGCGAGAAGGTGGCGATCCTGGTCGGGCAGGGCGCCCGCGGGGCCCGCGAGCAGGTCGAGGAGACCGCCGAGCTGCTCGGCGCCGGGGTGGCCAAGGCGCTGCTCGGCAAGGACGTGCTGTCCGACGAGCTGCCGTATGTGACCGGCGCGACCGGTCTGCTCGGCACCCGGCCCAGCTACGAGCTGATGCAGGAGTGCGACACCCTGCTGGTGATCGGCTCCAGCTTCCCGTACTCGCAGTTCCTGCCGGAGTACGGGCAGGCCCGCGCCGTGCAGATCGACATCGACCCGTTCATGGTCGGACTGCGCTATCCGTTCGAGGTCAACCTCGTCGGTGACGCGTCCAAGACGCTGGAGCGGCTGCTGCCGCTGCTCAAGCACAAGAAGGCGCGCAAGTGGCGCGAGAAGATCGAGTCGAACGTCGAGCGCTGGTGGCAGGTCATGGAGCAGCGCGCCGCCGTCGAGGCCGATCCGGTCAACCCCGAGTACGTGGTGCACGCGCTCGACGCGCTGCTGCCCGACAACGTGATCCTGGCCGCGGACTCCGGCTCGGCGGCCAACTGGTACGCGCGCCATCTGCGGATGCGCGGCCATATGCGCGGTTCGCTGTCCGGGACGCTGGCCACCATGGGCCCCGGCGTGCCGTATGTGATCGGCGCGAAGTTCGCGCACCCGGAGCGGCCGGCGCTGGCGATCGTCGGTGACGGGGCGATGCAGATGAACGGCATGGCCGAGCTGGTCACCGCGGCGAAGTACTGGCGGGAGTGGAGCGACCCGCGCATGATCGTCGCGGTCCTGAACAACGAGGACCTCAACCAGGTGACGTGGGAGATGCGGGCCATGTCGGGCGCGCCGCAGTTCGAGGAGTCGCAGCGCATCCCGGACGTGCCGTACGCCGACTTCGCGCGCTCCATCGGCCTGGGCGGCGTACGGGTCGAGCGGCCCGACGAGGTGGAGAGCGCGTGGCGGCAGGCGCTTGCCGCCGACCGGCCGTTCGTCATCGACTTCCGTACCGACCCCAACGTGCCGCCCATCCCGCCGCACGCCACGCTCGACCAGATCGAGGCGGCGGCGACCGCGATCCTCAAGGGCGACCCGGAGACGGCCGGGGTGCTCAAGCAGGGCGTCAAGGCGAAGATCCAGGAGTTCCTGCCGGGCAAGGGCCACGGGGACGCTCCGAAGTGACCGGGCTGGCCGGGCCCGGGCGGCCCGGCCCGCGTCCGGCACCGACCGGCCGACTTCCACTTCCATCGACTTCCACGACTTCCAAGGAGGGCCCGTGGCCAGGCTGACGGCACTGAAGGACTGGCGGAACTGGCGGCGGGGGCGGGAGCTGCGCCCCGCCCCCGGCGCCGACGACGTGGAGAACGCGACGCAGCGCGTCCTGATGTACGGCGTCCTGCCCATGTGGTTCGTGCCCGCCGTCGCCGACTGGATGATGCACCGGCGTACGGACATCGAGAAGACCACCGGCGTCAAGGAGTCGGCGATCCACGCGCTGATGATGGCGGAGGCCGGGGTGCCGGTGCTGGCCGGGCTGGTCGCGCGGATCAACCCGCTGGTGCTGTCGATGATGGGCGGGGCCGCCGCCGTGCACAGCGCGACCGCGATCTGGGACGTGACGGTGGCCACCGAGGACCGCGAGGTGCGTCCGGTGGAGCAGCACATCCACAGCTTCCTGGAGGTGCTGCCGCTGGCCGCCGTGGTCATCACGTCCTGCCTGCATTGGGAGTCCGTACGGGATCTCGCGCACGGCGGCAAGCAGCCGGACGCCTGGAAGCTGCTGCCGAAGGAGCGGCCGCTGCCCGGGAAATACCTGGCGGGAATCGCGGCCGGGGTGGGCGCTTTCGTCGCCCTGCCGTACGCGGAGGAATTCATCCGGTGCGTACGCGCCCGGAAGTCCGGGGCGTGATATCCGGACCGGTCCGGTGCCGCGCGTTCGGCCCGTCGGGGCAGTCGCCGGGGCCTTTCGTTACAGGCCGGAATTCACGGGTAACCGTAGTCCGAGAAATGGTGCACGGCAGGCCCGGGGCAGGTACGCCGGTACGCGTCCAGGGCGTGTGCGAGACAGCGAGAACCGAGGAGGAACACCATGCCCGCAGGATCGAACGCCAAGCGTGAGCGCCAGTACGAGCACATCAAGGAAGGCGCCGAGAAGCGCGGTACGTCCAAGGGCCGGGCGAAGGAGATCGCGGCCCGTACGGTGAACAAGGAGCGCGCCCGCTCCGGCGAGTCGAAGACGGCCAGCAAGTCCTCGACCCAGGACCGCAAGTCGGCGCCCGAGCGCGGCGGCCAGCGCTCCGGCAACCGCACCGGCTCCAAGGGCCCCACGCGTGACCAGCTCTACAACGAGGCCAAGAAGCGCGGCGTGGAAGGCCGGTCGAACATGAACAAGGACCAGCTGGCCAAGGCCCTCGGCCGCTGACCCGGCGGACCGGGATGAACGAGGGACCGCTGCGGACGTACCTGTCGAAACGGCATTTCGACCGGACGTCGGAACCGCAGGGCGGCGATGCGTCGGCCTCCTCCGGGAAGCCGCGGTTCGTGGTGCAGATCCATGATGCGAGCACCATGCACTTCGACTTCCGGCTGGAGGCCGACGGCGTCCTGAAATCGTGGTCCGTGCCGAAGGGCCCGTCCACGGACCCGAAGGACAAAAGGCTGGCCATGCCCACCGAGGACCACCCGCTGGACTACCGGGATTTCGAGGGCGTCATTCCGCAGGGCGAGTACGGGGGCGGCACGGTGATCGTGTGGGACCAGGGCCATTACCGCCCGACCGCGCACGACAAGAAAGGCCGTCCGGTTCCGTTCACCGAAGCTCTGGAAAAGGGCCATGTGACGTTCTGGATGGAGGGGAAGAAACTGCGGGGCGGTTATGCCCTCACCCGTTTCCGCGGCGGCCCGGACAGCGACGAGCGGGAGTCCTGGCTGCTGGTGAAGGCCGACGACGAGCACGCGAGCGGCCAGGGCACCCCCGACCCGCGGCGGGCCCGCTCGGCGCTGAGCGGGCACACGCTCAAGCAGGTGGCCGAGGACGTGGCGGCGGAGACCGGCACGGCGCAGGACACCGGCGGGAGCGGGAAGAAGGAACCGGGGAAGCAGGGCGGGGGCAAGGGGCGCAAGTGAGCGCCCTGCCCGGGGGGCTTACGCGGTCAGCGGCTCCCGTGCGAGATGACCGGAGCCGGCCGGTTCGGCACCGGCCCCGGGCCGGCTGATGTCGGCCCACACCGCGTCGAGGGAGAGGCCGAGGACATCGGCGATCGCCGCGATGGTCGGGAAGGAGGGGGTGGCCACCCGGCCCGACTCGATCTTGCGGAGGGTCTCCGGTGAGACATGGGCGTCGAGCGCGACGTCGAGCATCGAGCGCTTCCCCCTGGCCCGGCGGAGGAGGGCGCCGAGACGCTGACCGCGTTCGACCTCTTCGGGAGTGAGCGGCAACCTGACCATGGGACCGATTCTAGTACCGGTATAGTATTGCCGGTATAGTTATTGGGAGCATGAGAAGGGCGCCGCATGATCGAGATCCTGAACCCCACCCTGCTGAGCCGGGCAAGAGACAGCGGCGCCCTGGTCGGCCACATCCTGCAGACGCTGAAGGGCCGCAGCACGGCCGGCACGAACCTCCTGGACATCGACCGGTGGGCCAAGGAGATGATCGTCGAGGCCGGGGCGCAGTCCTGCTACGTCGACTACGCGCCGTCCTTCGGACGCGGCCCGTTCGGCCACTACATCTGCACGGCCGTCAACGACGCCGTGCTCCACGGACGACCGTACGACCGCCCGCTCGCCGACGGCGACCTGCTGACGCTCGACCTCGCCGTCTCCAAGAACGGCATCGCCGCGGACGCCGCCATCAGCTTCATCGTGGGCGACACACAGCACCCGGAGAGCGCCGCGATGATCGACGCCACCGAACGCGCGCTGGCCGCGGGGATCGCCGCCGCCGGGCCCGGGGCCCGTATCGGCGACCTCTCCCATGCCATCGGCACGGTCCTCGGCGAGGCCGGATACCCGGTCAACACCGAGTTCGGAGGGCACGGCATCGGCTCGACGATGCACCAGGACCCGCACGTCCCCAACACCGGCCGGCCCGGCCGTGGCTACAAGCTCCGCCCCGGGCTGCTGCTCGCGCTGGAGCCGTGGGTCATGGCGGACACCGCCGAACTCGTCACCGACGCCGACGGATGGACGCTCCGGAGCGCGACCGGCTGCCGTACCGCTCACAGCGAGCACACGATCGCCATCACCGACGACGGGGCCGAGATCCTCACCGTGCCGAGGTAGGCACGGCCGCGCGGGCGAACGGCAACCCCGTGTAGTTCTCCGCCAGTTCGGCCGCCGCGTGCCCAAAGGACGCGATCCGGTCGAGCTGGGCGAGCTGCAACCGGGTGTCGAAGGTGCTCTGGCCGGGGTCGGTGTGCAGGGTCGTCGTCATGAAGTACGAGAACTGCTCGGCGCGCCAGACGCGGCGCAGACAGGTGTCGGACCAGCCGTCCAGCAGCTCCGTGGAGCCGGTTTCCTCCAGGTGGGCGAAGGCGTGGGCCAGTTCGGTGACGTCGGAGGCGGCGAGGTTCAGGCCCTTCGCCCCGGTCGGCGGGACGATGTGCGCCGCGTCCCCGGCGAGCAGCACCCGCCCGTACCGCATCGGCTCGGTGACCACACTGCGCATCGGCAGGACGGACTTGGCGGTGATCGGGCCGCGTTCGAGGGTCCACGGCCCGTCGGTGGCCGAGCGGGCGTCCAGCTCGTCCCAGATCCGCTCGTCCGGCCAGTCGGCGGGGTCGGTGCCGTTGGGGACCTGGAGGTAGAGCCGGCTGACGGTCGGCGAGCGCATGCTGAACAGCGCGAAGCCGCGCTCGGAGTGGGCGTAGACCAGCTCGTCGCAGGACGGCGGCACGTCGGCGAGGACACCGAGCCAGGAGTACGGGTAGCCGCGCTCGTACGTACGGCGGGCGCCGGCCGGCACCGCGTCCCGGACGATGCCGTGGAACCCGTCGCAGCCGACGACATAGTCGCAGGTGAGGGCGTGTTCCCGGCCCTGGTGTACGTAGCGGATCACGGGCCGTTCGGTGTCCGCGCGCTCCACCGCGAGCGCCCGCGCCCCGAACACCAGCGGCGGCCCTTCCGCGAGCTGGAGGGCGATGAGGTCCTTGACCACCTCGGTCTGCGCGTAGACGAGCACACTGCGGCCGCCGGTCAGGGACGGGAAGTCGATGCGGTGCGAACGCCCGTCGAAGCGCAGCCGGATGCCGTGGTGGACGATGCCCTCCCGGTCCAGGCGCTCCCCCGCACCGCAGGCGCGCAGCGTGTCGGCGGTGCCCTGCTCCAGGATTCCGGCGCGCTGGCGCTGTTCGACGTAGGCGCGGTCGCGGCTCTCCAGGACGACGCAGCCGATGCCGGAGCGGTGCAGCAGCCGGGCCAGCAGCAGCCCCGCCGGGCCACCGCCGACGATGCCGACCGTCGTGGTGGCGGGGGCCGGGGGCGCGGAGGACGCGGGACGCATCGGGGTCACTTTCCTTCCCGGTGTTCGGCGATGACGCGGTCTGCCAGCGCGAATGCGGAGTTCGCTGCGGGCACGCCGCAGTAGACGGCCGACTGGAGCAGGACTTCCTGGATGTCCTCGGCGGTCAGGCCGTTGCGCAGGGCGGCGCGCAGGTGCAGCTCCAGCTCTTCGTGGTGCCCGCGCGCGACCAGCGCGGTGATCGTGACGCAGCTGCGGGTGTGCCGGGACAGTCCGGGCCGGGTCCAGATCTCGCCCCAGGCGTAGCGGGTGATGAAGTCCTGGAAGACGGCGGTGAAGGCGGTGGTGCGGGCGGTCGCGCGGTCGACGTGGGCGTCACCGAGGACGGCGCGGCGGACGGTGGTACCGGCGGCATGGCGCGTGCGGTCGTCGGTGAGGCCGGTGTCACCGGTGCCGTCGGTCCGGTCGGTGCCCTCGCTGGCCACCGGGTGCGCCGCGAGGTGGCCGAGGAGCGCGGCGAGCACCTGCGCGGGCCGTTCGGCGTTGGCCAGGTGGGCGGCACCGGCCAGTTCGGTGAGGCTCGCGGCCGGGATGCCGTCGGCGAGTTCGCGGGCGTGCGCGGGCGGGGTCGCGGGGTCGTCCCGACCGGCGACGACGAGCGTGGGCGCGCCGATCCGGCCCAGATCACCGCGCAGATCGTAGGTGGCGAGCGCGTCGCAGCACGCCGCGTACCCCTCGGGCGCCACGGCCCGCAGCCCGTCCAGAAGGCCGCGCGCCTCCGGCGTGCCGACGAACGCCGGGGTGAACCAGCGGCCGGGAGTGGTCTCGGCGATCGCCGCCATGCCCTGCTCCCGTACGAGCGCGGCGCGTTCGTGCCACCCCTCCGGCTCGCCGAAGCGGGCCGAGGAGCAGACCAGCGCGAGCGACGCGATCCGCTCGGGGTGATGGACCGCGAGCCAGGCGCCGACCGCGCCGCCCAGGGAGATCCCGGCGTACGCGAACCGGTCGATGCCGAGGGAGTCGGCGAGGGCGAGGACCAGTCCGGCCAGGTCCGCGACGGTGCGGGCGGTGCCTTCCGTAGGGGCAGTCCCGTCCGTACGGCCCGGGAGTACGTCGTACGGAGTCCCGCCGTGCCCGGGAAGATCCCAGCGCACGACGCGGAACTGCCGTGCCAGCGCCGCCATTTGGGGCTCCCACACCGCGAGCGACGTACCCAGGGAGGGGCCCAGGATGAGCGGGGGCGCGTCGGCGGGGCCGTCTTCGCGGTGCTGCGGGAGCGGGTGGGCGGCGGTGCTGGTCATGCGTTCTCCTGCGGGGTCGGTGCGGCGGGCTGCGCGCCGGGGCGGCGCAGGGCGCGGTCCACGAGCGCTCCGGCCGAGCCGGTGTACGCGGCCGGGTCGGCCAGTTCCCGCAGCCGGGCGGCGGGGAAGGCGTCGGCGACGGCGGGGTGCCGGGCGCGCAGGGCCCGGTCCAGCGCCTCGGCCAGGCCGGTGCCGTCCTCGGCGGCCCGGCGCGACACGTCGGTGAGCAATCGTCTGGCCTTGTCCCGGCCGAGGTGGGCGCCGAGCACGGCCGCGAGGCGTTCGGCGACGATCCCGCCGCCGGTCGCGGCGAGGTTGGCGCGCATCCGCTCCGGGCGTACCCGCAGTCCGGCGGCCAGTCCGGCGGCGTCCCGGGCCGCGCCGCCCACCAGCCGCAGGGCGTCGCGCAGCGGCTGCCACTCCGCGTGCCAGGCCCCGGCCGGCCGTTCGTCCTCGGCGGCCAGGGACCCGTACAGCACCCCGGCCAGCGCCGGGACCTGACGGGCCGTGGCGGCGATCAGCGTGGCCCGTACGGGGTTGGCCTTGTGCGGCATCGCGGAGGAGCCGCCGCCGCTGCCCTCGGCCAGCTCGCCCGTCTCCGTACGGGACAGGGACAGCACGTCGGCGGCGACCTTGCCGAGGGCCCCGGCGGTGTGTGCCAGCGCGCCCGCGAGGTCGGCGACAGGAGTGCGCAGCGTGTGCCAGGGCAGCACGGGCTCGGCGAGGCCGGTCTCGGCGGCGTACGCGGCGAGCAGCCGCAGCCCGAGGTCGGGCACCGGCCCCCGGCCATCGGCCTCCGCGAACGCGTGGAACGCGGCGAGGGTGCCCGCCGCGCCGCCCAACTGCGCGGGCAGCGCGGCCCGTACGGCGGCGAGCCGGTCCCGGGCGTCCAGCACCAGCCCGCGCCACCCCGCGGCCTTGAGGCCGAACGTGGTCGGCACCGCGTGCTGGGTGAGCGTGCGTCCCGCCATCGGCGTGTCGCGGTGCTCGGCCGCCAGCCGGGCCAGGGTGGTCGCGGTGTCGTCCAGGTCGCCGAGCACGGCGGCCAGGGCGCGCGAACAGACCAGCATGGTGGCGGTATCGAGAATGTCCTGGCTGGTGGCGCCGCGGTGGACGTAGGCGGCGGCGTCCGGGTTCCGTTCGGCCACGGCGTACGTGAGGGTGCCGACCAGCGGGATGACCGGGTTGCCGCCCAAGCGGGCCCGTACCGCGAGGTCGCGGGCGTCGTACCGGCCGGTGTCGTGCGCGGCCGCGGTGACGGCCTCGGCCGCCGCGGGCGGCGCCAGGCCGACGGCCGCCTGCGCCCGCGTCAGGGCCGCTTCCGCGTCCAGCAGGGCACGTACGTATGCGGCGTCACCGGTGGCGGCCTCCACGGCGGAGCCCACCCGGCCCGGGACCAGCAGGCCATCGTCCGCGGGCAGCAGGCCGTCATCAGCGGAACTCAAGGAAAACCGTCTCCTCGCTCGCCTCGTCGCCGTCGCCCGCGGCACGGGCCTGGAGGCGGATGTCGAAGCGGTACCGCCGTTCGCCGTCGGCCCGCGCGACCAGGGTGCGCGCCCGGTGCGCGGGAAGCTGTGACAGCAGCGGGTCGGTCGCGTGGGCGGACGTGTGCTCCGGGAAGTACACCCGGGTGAACAGGTGGTGCAGCAGTCCGCGGGCGAAGACGCACACCGCGATGTACGGCGCCGCGTCCGGCCGGTCCGCCGGTGCGGTGGCGGGCAGCGTACGCAGCACATATCGGCCGTCGGCGTCGGTCGGCACCCGGCCGAAGCCGGTGAACTCCACGCCGTCGCGCCCGATGACCGCGCCGGTCGCCGGGTCGCGGCGCAGCGAGCCGGGCGCTCCGTGCAGACTCCCGTCCGGCCCCGCCTGCCAGAACTCCAGCAGCGCGTCCGGCACCGGCTCGCCCGCGCCGTCGAGGACACGGCCGTGCAGGGTGATGGTGTCGGGGTGGCCGATGGGGGCCATCTCCCCGCCGCCGGGGAACGGCAGCGCGTAGCCGTAGAAGGGGCCGATGGTCTGGGAGGGGGTGGGGGCGAGGGACCCGGGCGTCTCCTGCGCCGGGGCCGGCTGGTGCGGTACGCCCGGGTGCTCGTGCGGTGTGGAGGTGGTGGACATCAGTGTTCCTCCTCGGTCCAGGTGGCGGACGGTCCGTCCAGCACGATGTCCCAGCGGTAGCCGAGGGACCACTCCGCGCGGGCGAGTTCCGGGTCGTACGCGCAGACCAGCCGGGCGCGCGCCTGCGGGTCGGTGCACGAGGCCAGGATCGGGTCGTACGGGAACAGCGGGTCCCCGGGGAAATACATCTGGGTGACGAGCCTCTGGGTGAAGGCGGTGCCGAAGAGCGAGAAGTGAATGTGCGCCGGGCGCCAGGCGTTGTGATGGTTGCGCCACGGGTAGGCGCCGGGCCGCACGGTGGTGAACGCGTACCGCCCCTCGTCGTCCGTCAGGCAGCGGCCGACGCCGGTGAAGTTGGGGTCGAGCGGTGCCGGGTGCTGATCGCGCTGATGGGCGTACCGTCCGGCGGCGTTGGCCTGCCAGATCTCCACGAGCTGCCCGCGCACCGGGCGGCCCGCGCGGTCCCGCACCCGGCCGGTGACGGTGATCCGCTCACCGAGCGGATCACCGGCGTGCTGCCGGGTCAGATCGGCGTCCAGGGCGGTCACGTCGGTGACACCGAAGGCGGGCCCGGCCAGCTCGACGGCCTCCGGGTCGCGCAGTGCGTCGATCGCCGCGAGCGGCTGCCGCGGGTGGCGCAGGCGGGTGCTGCGGTACGGGGCGAAGTCGCGGCCGGGGTGCGCCGGTACGGGACCGCCCGCCGCACGGGCGTCGGCGGCGGCGCTGTGCAGTGCGGCGATCTCACGGTCGATAACGGACTGCGGTTCGGGGGCCGGAGGCGGCGGTGCGGGGGGCGTCGCGGGGGCCGTGGAGGCGGTGGCGGCCGGGGCGGCGGATGCGCTCGATGGAGTCATGGGGCATCTCCAGACGTGAGGCCTGCGGGGGCTTCCGAGCTGGGGCCGGCGAGCGCGCCCCCGTACCGGCCGATCGGAGTCCGCACCGCATCCACGACATACCCATCACGGACATCCATGGAGCTCATGCTGCCCTCCTTCCGGCCGCCTTGAGGGCGCGCAGCTCGGACAGTTCGGCTTCGGTGGGCGCTTCGGTGACCGTCAGGTCCCCTGCCACGCGCAGGTCCCAGCCGGTCGCCTCCCGGGCCTGCTCCACCGTGGCGCCGGGGTGCAGCGCGGTCAGCTCCAGTTCGGCGGTGTCCGGGTGCGGGCGCAGGATGCCGAGGTCGGTGATGACGGCGGTGGGTCCGGCGCCGCGCATGCCGAGGGCGGCGCGGTCGCCCGGCCCGGTGCCGTGGCCCAGGGTGGTGACGAAGTCGAGCGCGGGCACGAGGTTACGGCGGGTGTGCCGCAGCACGATCAGTACCTCGCCGCAGTTGGCGGCGATCTCGGGGGCGCCCCCCGCGCCGGGCAGGCGGCCCTCGGGCCGGTCCGGGCCGCGGTCCACGACGGTGGTGTTGATGTTGGCGTACCGGTCGAGCTGGGCGGCGCCGAGGAAGCCCACGTCGATCCGGCCGCCCTGGAGCCAGTAGTTGAACAGCTCCGGCACGGACACCACCGCGTCGGCGGTGTCGGCCAGTTCGCCGTCGCCGATGGACAGGGGCAGCCGGGTCGGCCGGGAGCCGATGGTGCCGGACTCGTAGACCAGGACCAGGCCGGGGTTGACGGTGCGGCTCGCGAGGTTGGCGGCCGTACTGGGGAGGCCGATGCCGACGAAGCAGCTGCGCGCGCCGGTCAGCGCCCGTGCCGCGTTGATCTCCATCAGCTCGTCGCGCCCCCAGCGCGCGCCGTCGCCCGTACCGGCGTCCGCACCGACGCCCACATCACTGGCCGTACCGCTGCCCGTATCACCGACCGTGCCGCTCATCGAGTCGCCTTCCGTACGTTGTCGTCCAGCCAGCGCGCGAACGTGTCCCGGTCGCGGGAAACGGCGTCCCACTCCTGGTAGAAGTCGTTGTCCCGGACCGAATACCCGGCCGCGTACGAGGGGTGGGCGCCGCCGGGCACCTCCGCGACGGCGTCGATCACCCAGCCCGGCAGCACCACCGAGCCGGGCCGGGGCTCCAGCGCCCCGTCGACGATCTCCTCGACGGTGACCAGCACCCGCCGGGCGGCCAGCACCGCTTCCTTCTGCACGCCGGTCAGGCCCCACAGCTGTACGTTGCCGTCGCGGTCGGCCTGCTGGGCGTGGATGACCGTGACGTCCGGGTTGAGGGCGGCGACGGCGGCCAGTTCCTCGCCGGTGAAGGGGCAGGTGACGGTGGCGACGGTGTCCGTACGGCCGGGGATGCCGCTGCCGCGGTAGCCGCGCAGCACCGCGAACGGCAGCCGCGAGGCGCCGGCGACATAGCGGTTGGCCATTCCGGCGTGGCTGTGTTCGTCCAGCTCCAGCGGGCGGGGCCAGCCGTTCTCGACCGCGTCGCGGAAGCGGTGCAGGGAGCCGACGCCGGGGTTGCCACCCCAGGAGAAGACCAGTTTGCGGGCCGCGCCCGCGCCGATGAGCTGGTCGTAGACCACGTCCGGCGTCATGCGGACCAGTGTCAGGCCGGTGATGCCCTGCCGGATGATCTCGTGCGCCGCGGCGAACGGGATCAGGTGGGTGAAGCCCTCCAGCGCGACGGTGTCCCCGTCGTGGATCAGATCCCCGACGGCGTCGTGCAGGGAACGGATGTCGGCCATGTCCTCACCCTCGCGTCGATCTGTCGAGCCGCGGTGTCGGCGCCCCCAGCCGTGCGGGCCCCCTGCACCCACTTGTTCGTCAGGTGAACTGAAGTTCACGGCCTGGCGTGCCCAGAGTCTGTCCCCCTCTCCCAGCCCTGTCAACGGGTCACCGGGTACGGTTCCGACGAGATTTCCGCACCGTGGAGAGCCCATGACGCACCCCGCCACCGACGCGCCGCCGCCCCAGGAGGCAGTGGGCCCGCTGATGCGCAGCCTGTCCGTGCTGCGCGCGCTCTCCACGGGCGGCGGACGGCAGGCCGTCGGCGACCTCGTCCGCGCGACCGGCCTGGCGCGCTCCACCGTCGACCGCGTCCTGAGCACCCTGGCCCGCCTCGGGTACGTACGCGTCGAGGGCCGGGACGCAGTGCTCGCGCCCGGCCTGCTGGAACTGGGCAACGCCTACCTGGCCGCCTCCGAACTGCCCGACCGGCTCGGCCCGGCCGCCGAACGGCTCGCCGACGCGCTCGACGAGTCGGTCTCGCTCGCCGTACCCGACGGTGACGGGGTGCGCTTCGTCCACCAGGCGACACGGCGGCGCGCGATGTCGCTCGCGTTCCGCATCGGCGACCTGCTGCCCGCCGAACGCGGCGCTCCCGGGGCCCTGTTCGCCGCCGACTGGGACGCGGACGCCTGGCGGCGCTGGCGGGAGCGGCGCGCGGCGGACCCCACGGACGCGGGCTTCCCGGCCGTACCGCCGCGCCGGGACGGGAACGGTGGTACGGGTGGCCCGGGAAACCTGGGCGCGGACTTCGCGGCCCGGGGCGAGAACGGCAGTACGCGTTCGGCGGACCCCGGCGAGGACTTCGCGTCCCGGGTCGAGGCGGCTCGTACCGCGGGCTGGTCCCTGGACGACCAGCTGATCGAACCGGGCCTGGTCGCCGTCGCCGTGCCCGTACGCGACCCCCACGGCCGGCCGGTGTGCGCGGTGAGCGTCGTCAGCCACACCAGCCGGCTGGCCGCCGCCGACCTGCCCACCGCCGTACTCCCCCGCCTGCGCGAGACCGTCGCCGAGATGGAACGCACCCTGGCCGATCCCGCGCCGACCGCCCCCGCCCCGGAGCCCACCACCGGCCGGCACGCCTCCTGGATGCGGGCCTCCAAACAGGAACTGGGCCCGGAGTTCGTCGAATCACTGGCCCGCGGCCTGCTCACGCTCACCGCGTTCGGCACCGGACGCGCCGAACTCCCGCTGACCGCCGTCGCGCAGGCCACCGGCCTCGCCCGGGCCACCGCCCGGCGCGCCCTGATCACCCTGGAACACCTCGGCTACCTCGCCTCGGACGGCCGTCTCTTCCGCCCCACCCCGAAGGTGCTCGACCTGGGCTTCGCCGCGCTGTCGGGCCTGACGCTGCCGGAGATCGCCCAGCCGCATCTGGCGACGCTGGTGGAGCAGGTGCACGACTCCGCGTCGATGGCGGTGCTGTCCGGTACGGACATCCAGTACGTGGCGCGGGTTCCCACCGTACGGATCATGAGCGTCAACATCACCGTGGGCACCCGCTTCCCGGCCTACCCGACCTCCATGGGCCGGGTGCTGCTCGCGGGCCTCTCCCCGGCAGAACGCACCGCCCACCTCTCCCGCACCACCCTCACCCCGCTCACCCAGCACACGGTCACCTCCCCCGAACGCCTCGCGACCCTCCTGGAACAGGTCGGCGAGGACGGCTACGCCCTGGTGGACGAGGAGTTGGAGGAGGGCCTGCGCTCCCTCGCCGTGCCCGTCCGCGACCGCGACTCCCGCGTCGTCGCCGCCGTCAACATCTCCACCCACGCGGGCCGCCGCTCCCCCGCCGAGGACCGCGACGCCTTCCTGCCCCCGCTGCGGGCGGCGGCGGCGCGCATCGAGGCGGATCTGCGTACGGCGGGGCGGTACGTGCGGATCGCGGTGGCGTAGGCAGCGGACCGGCCGTGCGGCGGGCCGCCGAAATCGGTGTGCGGCAGATGTCGTCCGTACGGCAGCATGCGGCATGGCCTGGACGCTGAGCACCTCACTGGACGACCTGCGGCTGCCGGCCGGTGACTTCCTCACCGCCGAACCGGCGCTGAACACCGTGCCGCTGACCATCGTGGACCGGCTGGCCAAGGACGGTCCGCACGCGTTCGGCGCGGGGCAGCCGCGGTTCGGGTGGTGGCGGGAGGGGCCGCGGAAGCCGGTGTCCGGGGTGTTCGTACAGACTCCGCCGTTCGGGGTGGTGCTGGGGGCGATGAGCGGGGAGGCCGCCGGCCGCCTGGCGGAGGTGCCGGCGGAGGCGAGTGCCGAGCCCGGGGCGACCGCGGTGCCCTCCGTTCAGGGGCATACGCAGGCGGCCACCGCCTTCGCGCGGGCCTGGGAGCGGGCCACCGGCGGCCGGGCGAAGGTACGGGAGCGCTCACGGCTCTACCGCCTCCGGTCCCTGGCCCGGCCCGAACCGGCCCCGCGCGGCAGCGCCCGGTCCGCCGTCGAGGCCGACCACGCCGTACTGGTGACGTGGCACGAGGCGTTCGCGGCGGAGAGCGGCGCGGGCCGTTCCGGGGCGGGTCGCTCCAGCGCGGACCACGGCGCGCTGGTCCGGCGCCGGACCGCCGAGGGCCTGCTGCACATCTGGGAGGACGGCGGCCGCCCGGTCTCGTTCGCCGGGGTCGGTCCGGTGCTCGGCGGAATGTCGCGGACCGGCCCCGTCTACACGCCGCCCGAGCTGCGTCGCCGTGGCTATGCGAGCGGCATCGTCGCGGCGGGTGCGCGGCATGCCCTGGCGCTGGGCGCGAGGGAGGTCGTGCTCTTCGCCGACCTGGCGAATCCGACCAGCAACTCGATCTATCAGCGGCTCGGTTACGTCCCGGTGCACGACGCGCTCGCCTTGGACCTGGAGCCGGAGGCGGCCGCCGGGTGACCGGGTCAGGCCCAAGGCGCCGCCCCGTCCCCGTTCGCCCAGGCGACCAGCCGTTCCCCGTCGTAGCAGCGGATGCCGCAGGTCGCGGCGTAGTCGGCGGCCGGTTCGGTGAAGATGCTCGTGGTGACGACGGCGGCGACCTCGGCCTCGTGCACCGTGAAGCAGGTGCCGCCGAAGCGCTGTACGTCCTGGGAGCCGACCTTGTTCGTCTCGCCGTACCGCTTGCACTGGATGATGAGCCGCCGGCCGTCGGCCGCGGTGGCCAGCACGTCCGCGCCCAGGTCCCCCGCGCCCCCGACCACCTGGACGTCCCGGCAGCCGTCCCGTTCGCAGAGGCGGGCTATCGCCTGCTCGAAGCCGTCCGCGTCCAGGGCGAGGAAGTCCTCGACACGCCACGGCGCCACATCGGCCGCCTCGGCCTCGACCACCGGCCCGGCCTCCGCGACCGGAGCGGCCTCCGCCATCGCCGCCACCTCCGCCTCGGCCTCCGCCTTCCCCGCCCGCGCCGCCCGCCGCAGCTCACGCAGCCGCGGCATGCCGCGGACCGCCACCACGGCCAGGGCCACGAGCAGCGGGAGGACGACGGCGCCCACACCGAGGGCCGGGCCCGGGTGCGCCACCGCCCACCGGGCCGCTTCCCGTACGGCGAGGAATCCGCCGCAGAGCAGGGCGCCGATCACGGCCAGGACGAACACCGTCCGCCGCATCGGGTAAGCACGGGCACCGGCCCGTACACCGGAACGGGAACCGGATGACACACCGTCAACTCTCCAAGGTGCGGCCACGGGCAGGAGCTCCTTCACTTCCGCGGGACGCGTACGACTGCATCGATCACCTCCTGCCCCACGGAACCCGATCCATGATCATCACTGCCCCGTCACCGGGTCACGGCCGCCTCCCCCGGGCCCGCCCCACGCCTCGCCCGATCCCCCGGCGGGCCATCGGAACCAGCGCGACACTCACCGCCCCCCCACCTGCCCCGCCGGCGCGAACGCGAGAAATCCGAGGCGGTCGTCGCCGCTCGCGGCCAGCGTGCCGCCGAGCCAGGGTCCGGCGACCGCGCCCGTACGGCCGATGCCGGTGACCCAGCCGAGGCCGGTGGCACGGCCGGCGGGCGGGTACACGCGGTCGGCCGCCGCGTACACCATGACCTGCGCGCTGAACAGCCAGACACCGGTGACCGCCACCACCGCGTACGTCAGCCCGAGCGGCAGCCGCGCACTCAGCAGCGCTCCGGCGGCGGTGAGCAGGAACCAGACGGCCGAGACGCGGACCGGGCCGAAGCGGTCGGCGGTACGCCCGGCCACCAGCATGCCGACGATGCCGCCCGCATTGATGATCATGAGGAACCGAGGACGTGAGGCCGTAGCCCGAGGCCCGCATCATCTGCGGCAGCCACGTACTTCCCGTTCGCCACCCCGAACCCCTGTCAATGCCCCGCGCGCCCCTTCCCCGCCCTCCGCCGCCGGCGGTTCCACCGGTCCCGCCCCACCGCTGCGGCCACGGCGCCCACAATGATCAGCACCGCCGCGAACGCGGCCACCGAGATCAGCGGGCCTCCGCCGGTGGCGGGCAGGGCGGGGCGCCCCGCAGGCAGGGAGGCGGGCCCGCCCTCCGTACGGAGACCGGGCCCGGGCGACAGAACCACCGGCTCCGGAAGGCAGTCGCCGGGGGTGGAACACCGGACCGTCCCACCCGTCCCGTCGTACGGCGCCACCGGATCACCAGTCGGTACGGACGCGACCGCGTACCCACCCCCAGAAGAACCGCCCACAAGAACCAGCAGCACAACGAACAGCAACGCGACCAGCCGGCCGGGACGCGGACCCCGCAACCCCCGCGTCGCACAGTAGGAAAATGCGTGCACGGCGCTCTCCTGACGGGCGGTGATATCCGGTTCGCTGCCAGCACTGTGCAGCAAACCCACCGGCCGCACGCCGTCGCTCGCGGCCCGCCGCCGCCCCGATCACCCGTATTCAGCACACGGCAGTGGCCAGCCGGGGTCGTACGCGGGATGCGCACGGCCCCGCCCGCCCGCTCGGCGGGCGAGCGCGTCTGGAATTCTTCTCCTCATGAACACACCACCAGACGGATTACCCGTCTACCGCGTCCTGACCGGACCGGACGATGCCACGTTCTGCCGGCGCGTGAGCGAAATGCTGGAACTCGGTTACGTATTGCACGAAGGCCCGGCCGTCACCTTCAACGGCGAGCGCGTCATCGTCGCCCAGGCGCTGATCTGGCCGGCACGGCCGTAGGGGCCCCGGCCGGGAGCGGCGGGCGCGTTCCGCCCGCGCGGCGCCCGCTGTTCACCGGCCGGCGGGCGCCCGGACGAGGGCGAGGGCCAGAGCGAGCAGCACCGCCAGGCACAGCGCGGCCACCACGCAGGCGAAGTACTGCACAGCAGCGAGCAGGCCGACCGACGCGGCGAGGAGGCCGACGCCGATGACGGGCAGGCCGACGCCGAGGTACATGATCACGTAGAAGCTGGAGAGCACGTCGGCCCGGCGTTCGGCGGGGGCCGCCTGGTTGACCGCGGTCAGGCCGCCCAGGAAGACCAGCCCCTGGCCGATGCCTGCGATCACGGTGGCGGCGAGGAGCAGGGGCAGCGAGGCGAGGCCGCCCGCGAGGGCGAGCAGCACCAGCCCGGCGGCCAGCAGCGGGAGCCCCGCCAGCTCCAGGGCTCGCGCCGGCCTGCCGTAGCCGATCAGCTGGGCGAGGGCGGAGCAGGCCAGCATCAGGGCCACGGCCGCACCGCCCAGGAGCAGGTTGCCGCTGCCCGAGAGCGTGGCGGCGTAGGTGGGCACGAGGGTCAGGAACAGCCCGATCACGGCGAACGCGAGAAAGCCGGCCGTCCCGCTGGTCGCGAACACCGCCCGCATGGCATGCGGGATTCCCGGCCGGCGGGGGCGCCACCGCTTGCCGGAACGCGTCGCGGGCAGCGCGAGAACGGCCGCCGCCGCGGGTACCAGCAAGGCGATCTCGACCGCGTACGGCACGACATACGGCGCCGGGGCGTACTCGGCGAGCAGACCGGCCAGCACGGGGCCGAGTCCCAGCCCGCCCACGGAGGCCACGGTGGAGACCAGCGCCGCCTTGCGGCGGTTGCCGGACGGTTCGAGCTCCGTCAGCGCCGCGGTGAGCGATCCCGAGGCCGCTCCGATGGCGAGGCCCTGGAGCATACGGGCGGCGAACAGCCACCCCGTACCGTCGGCGAGGGCGAAGACCAGCGACCCCAGTACGGCCACGGCCACCGCCGGCAGCAGCACCCTGCGGTGGCCGACCGCGTCCGAGAGCGGGCCGGCGAGCAGCAGACAGGGGATCAGCACGGCCACGTACGCGGCGAAGATCAGCGTGACGACCAGCGGCGAGAACCCGAAGCGCGCCTCGTAGCCCCGGTACAGCGGCGTCGGCAGATTCGTGCCGGTCAGCAGGATCAGCAGCGTGTACGCGGCGCCCCGGAACCGCCATCGCCCTCCGGACGAGGGCCGCCCGTCCAAGGCCGTGTCCGGCGAGCCGGAAACACGGGCACCGCGTGGCGGCCGACTGTCAGCCCGCACGCCAAGGCGATCGATCGACATCCGTTCCTCCCCAAGCATCATGTTCGGAGCCGCCGAACATAGCAGATGTTCGACTTCCCCGAACATGCTTGGGTATCCTGAAAGCATGGCCAGCCGCACCGCGACCGAACTCGTCCACCCCGCCCGCGACCACCTGCGGTTCACCACCGTGCTGGCTGCCCTGAGCGACCCGGTCCGGCTGGCCATCGTCGCCCGCCTCGCCGACGCCGGGCCCGACGGGGAACTGGCGTGCACGACCTTCGCACTGCCGGTCAGCAAGTCCACACAGAGCGGCCACTTCAAAGCCCTGCGGGAAGCCGGCGTCATCCGCCAACGCGACGAGGGCACCCGACGGCTGAACCGACTACGCCGGGACGACCTCGACGCCCGCTTCCCCGGCCTGCTCGACCTCGCCGTCCCGCAGGGGCGCGAAACGATCGCCGGCTGGTGACCGGCACCCTTCCCCTAGGCGGCTACGCGACTCCCCCGTCCCCACAACTCCTCGGCGTGTTCCGCAAACCGGTCGAACATGCCGCCGCCCTCTTGCCTGCGCAGATGCAGCAGCGGCGAATCGTGCCCGACAAGGCGGGCGAGGTGCGGCGTCACGAACGCGTCGTCATCGAAACGGAACACCGAAAGCCCCACGTGATAGACGGCGTCTTCGGGGGCACTGAACCGGACTTCCAGCCCGTCCACCGGCCCCATACGCTCCAGTTGCTCCAGCGTGGTACGAATGCGCGTGGAGACGGTCAGCGTCACATTCTCCGAACGCTCCCGTCCCTGGGTGATTTCCCCCTCAGGATCACCGACCAGGAACCGCACCCGGCACCCCGCCCCGGCCTTCCGCCGCAACGTTTCGGAGAATGCCGGCACCTGCGACCACAGAAAGTAATTCGTGTACCCCGCGAAGAACAGTTCCTTGGCCGCGCCCCTGATCAGCTCGCCCCACACATCGGAAGGGCAGGCGGACCGGTACGGATAGCTGCGCACCAGTTCCCGGTCATGTCCACTCTTGACGCGGTCCTTGGCTGCCTGCGGCCAGATCATCTCTTCACCCACTCCCAACGCCCGACAGGCGTCCTCGCGATTTCGTGCATGGGGTGTCAGTTCCGCGTCGGCCAGCCATCTCTCGACCGTCTTACCGGTGACGCCGACGCGCACGGCAAGGCGACGAGGGCTGAGTCCGGCACTCGTCATAGCCGAGCGTAGGGCGGTGTTCAAGACCCCTCCCCGGGACGTTTGGGCCTTTTCGCGAACGTAGCGCTTCGATGGCCCAACTGTCCCCCGGCCAGGTACGGATTCGTCCTTGAGGGTGTTCCACTCTGCTCGGCATGACCAACCCGACGCGGTACTCCACCGCCCCGATCGTCCTGCCGCTACCGCTGGAGGCGGACCCCGCACCCGTCGACGGCTGCGCAGGCTGCGCCGAACTCGTCAACGTCCGCGAGCGGGCGCGCGCCGTCGGCGATCTGACCACCGTGACCGACTGCAACATCCATCTGCGACGCCACCCGGAGGGCCACCGGTGATCAGCCGCGCCGTGTACCGGTACGTGTCTCATACGATCCGGCACGTGCCGGAAAGCGGCGTCTCCTACGAGACCGTCTGCACCGCCGCCGGCTGCGGCGCCGAGTCCGGACCGCAAGAAAACCAAGACTCAGCTCAGCAATGGGCGCTGCGCCACAGCGGCCGGACCGGTCACCACCTCTTCCGGCGGGTGGTCTCCGACCATGCGCAGGTGACCCGGGCCGAGTAGCCGCCCGTCCGAAGCGGCAACCGGCGCGGCGCTTCCCTCAATTCCGCCGCCTCCTCCTCGCATACGCATACAGCCGGGCCTTGATGTCGACCGGCGGCAGGAACTCGGTCCAGCGTTCGGGGTACTCGGCGGGGGGCGGGGTGTCGTCGTCCTCGGTGTCGTCGTCTTCTTCGTCGTCCGGGTACGGGGGGTCGTCCGTGGCGGTGCTGCCCAGGCCGACGGCGGCGAGGGCGGCGCGTTGGGCGGCGGCCACCTCGCGGGCGCGGTGTTCCTTTTCGGCGCGGCCGGCGGCGGTGGCGACCGAGGGCCATACCCGGTCCAGGGCGGCGTTCATGGCGGCGCCGACCAGGACCGCGAAGGCGGAGACGCCGATCCACAGGAGGACGGCGACCGGTGCGGCGAGGGAGCCGTAGATGGTGGGGCCCTCGACGGTCTGGGTGAGGTAGACGCGCAGCAGCAGGCTGCCCAGTACCCACATGGCGAGGGCGACGACCGCGCCGGGGATGTCCTCGCGCCAGGGTGAGCGTACGGGGACGGACACGTGGTAGAGGGTGGTGAGGAAGGCGACGGAGAGGATGAGGACGACCGGCCAGTACAGGATGCGGATGGCGGTCCCGCTCGCCGGCATCCAGCTGACGACGGTGTCCGGACCGACCACCATCAGCGGCAGCGCCACCGCGCCGACGACCAGCGCGGCCAGGTAGAGCACGAAGGCCAGCAGCCGGGTGCGGACGATGCCGCGCCGCCCGTCCAGCCCGTACATGATCGTGATGGTGTCGACGAAGACGTTGACGGCGCGGGAGCCGGACCACAGGGCGATGGCGAAGCCGAGGGAGATGACGTCCGGGCGGCGGCCGGTGAAGATGTCGTCGAGCAGCGGCCGGGCGATCTCGTTGACGCCCTTGCTGGACAGCAGCGTGTCGGACGCGCTGAGGATGTTCTCGCGGATGTGGTCGATGGTCTCCCGGCCGATCCATGGCTCCATGTAGCCGAGCAGGCCGATGAAGCCGAGGAGCAGCGGCGGCAGCGACAGCAGGCAGAAGAACGCGGCCTCGGCGGCGAGCCCGGTGACGCGGTATTCCATGCAGGAGTTGACGGTGTCCTTCAGCAGCAGCCAGGCGAGGCGGCGTTTGGAGACGTTCCGATACAGGACCCGGGCCCTGTGCAGACGGCCGGACGGCCGCTGCGCTGCTTCTTTCACTGGCTGCACCTCCTTACCGTATCTGCCATGGCAGCCACCACTCATACGGTCACGAACCAGCCTCCGCCGCTGGTCGGGTACGACGTCTTCGCCGCCGACGCGGCGCTCGCCGAGGGCGTCGGGCGGCACGTCCCGCCCGCTCTCCTGGAGGAGGTACGGGGTGAGCTGGGCGAGCTGGGCCGCGCGGCGGGCTCCGCGCACGCGCGGCGCTGGGGCGCGCTGGCCAACGAGCAGCCCCCCGTCCTGCGTACCCACGACCGCTACGGGCACCGGGTGGACGAGGTGGAGTTCCACCCGGCGTGGCACCGGCTGCTGGGACACGCCGTCTCCTCCGGGCTGACCGACGCCTGGTCGCGGCCGGCCGGACACGTACGGCGTACGGCCGGGTTCCTGGTGTGGACGCAGGCCGAGGCGGGCCACGGCTGTCCGCTGTCGATGACGCACGCGGCGGTGCCGGCGCTGCGGGCCGACCCGGCGCTGGCGGCGGAGTGGGAGCCGCTGCTGACCTCGCGGGTGTACGAGCCGGGGCTGCGGCCGGTGGCGGAGAAGCCGGGCGCGCTGGCCGGGATGGCGATGACGGAGAAGCAGGGCGGGAGTGACGTACGGGCGGTGACGACCGTCGCCGAGCCGCTGGCCGCCGACGGGGAGTATGTGCTGACGGGGCACAAGTGGTTCTGTTCGGCGCCGATGTCGGACGCGTTCCTGGTGCTGGCGCGGACGCCCGGGGGTGTGGGAGGAGGGGACGGGCTCAGCTGTTTTCTGCTGCCGCGGGTGCTGCCGGACGGCAGCCGTAACTCCTTCCGCATCCAGCGGCTCAAGGACAAGCTCGGCAACCGCTCCAACGCGTCGGCCGAGGTCGAGTTCGACGGCACCACCTGGGCGCGGCGGGTCGGCGAGGAGGGGCGCGGGGTGGCGACGATCATCGGGATGGTCGCGGCGACCCGGCTGGACTGTGTGACGGGGTCGGCGGCGGTGATGCGGCAGGCGGTGGCGCAGGCGCTGCACCACACCGCGTACCGGCAGGCATTCGGCAGGCCGCTGGCGGACCAGCCGCTGATGCGCAACGTCCTGGCGGACCTGGCGCTGGAGTCCGAGGCGGCGACGGCGCTGGCGCTGCGGCTGGCGGCGGCGTACGACGCGGACACCGAGCAGGAGCGCGCCTTCCTGCGAATGGCGGTACCGGTGGCCAAGTACTGGGTGACCAAGCGCTGCACCCCGGTGGCCGCCGAGGCGCTGGAGTGCCTGGGCGGCAACGGCTACGTGGAGGAGTCCGGCATGCCGCGGCTGCTGCGCGAGTCGCCGCTGAACTCCATCTGGGAGGGGTCGGGCAACATCCAGGCCCTGGACGTGCTGCGGGCGCTGCGCCGCGAACCGGCGGCGCTGCACGCGTTCCTGACGGAGATCGGCACCGCACGGGGCGCCGACCACCGCCTGGACGCCGCGATCAAGGAGATGCTCACCGAACTGGCCGACCTGGAGGGCATCGAGGCCCGCGCCCGGCGGCTGGCGGAGCGGATGGCACTGGTGCTACAGGGTTCGCTGCTGGTCCGGTACGCGCCGCCCGAGGTCGCCGACGCGTTCTGCGCCTCGCGCCTGGGCGCCGACCACGGCGCCTCGTTCGGCACCCTGCCGCCCACGCTCGGCCTGCGCGCCATCGTGGAACGGGCGCGGCCGGTGGTGGACGGCCGAGGGTGAGGGCGGCGTACCCGTGCCGCCGCACGACCGGAGAAACCGGAGAAAGTGCGGTGGCGGACCCCGTTCCCTGAAGAGGGGGGTGGGGTCCGAGGTCCGCCACCGCGTTTGCGGGAAGCGGTGCCGCGCCGACCCGGCACCGCTTCCCGGACTCGGACCGGCTCTCGGAGCCGGCCCTCAGGGCCTGTTCCCGCCCGTGTGTGCGGCGTCCCGGCCGCCACGGCGGGGTCCGCGGCCGCGGCCGCCGGAAGGTGACGGCATCCGGCGGCCGGCGCCGGGGCGCCGGCGGCGGGGCGGGACGCCGCGGGGCCGCGCGGGTCGCGCGGCGCGGGCAGTACGGAGGCCGTGCGCCGCATCGGCCACGACGACGTGAGGAGTGCTGTTCACCATGGCGCTGCCCCCTCTCCGTACTGCCGGTCACCTTCCTCGCCCCCGTCATACGCCACAACAGTTGCAGCCCGTTGCAACCAATTGGCGCAATCCCCCGTTCGGACCGGCCCGGTGACGGCACCATGGGCGCAACCGCGGACAGTGCACTACGGAGAGACAGCGTGAGCGACAGACCGATCGACATGGGTATCTGGTCGGCCCAGGAGATACGCGCGACGACGCGCCGGCTCGCCTCGGTCCGTGAGGCCGCGCTGTGCGGTGAGCGGACGGCCACCGCGCCCCGCGCGGTGATCTGCGAGTCGTGGCGCCGGGCGCTCGGCTCCGGCGTCGATCCCGACCGGGACCGCAGGGAGCGCCCGCTGAGCGTGGAGGAGCTGGAGCACCGGCGGCACAGCTCGCAGCTCGCGTCGCTGCTGCCGCTGTTCAACAGCGGTCTGCTGCCGGCCGTGGACGCCGCCCAGCAGATCATGGTCGTCGCGGACGGCGAGGGCCGGGTGCTGTGGCGGGAGGGCTGCGCCGCGGTACGGCGGATGGCCGACCGGCACGGCTTCGACAAGGGCGCGGACTGGACCGAGGAGGTCGTCGGCACCAACGCCATCGGGACCGCGCTGGTGGCCCGCCGCCCCGTCCTGGTGCACACCACCGAGCACTTCGTACGCACCCACCACCAGTGGACGTGCGCCGCGGCGCCGCTGCACGACCCGCGCGACGGGCGGCTGCTGGGCATCGTGGACGTCAGCGGCCCGGCGCACACCTTCCACCCCACGGTGCTGTCGCTGGTCACCGCGGTGGCCCGGCTCGCGGAGGGCGAGCTGCGCGAGCGGCACCACGGCGCGCTGGACCGGCTGCGGGCGAGCGCCGCCCCCGTACTGGCCCGGCTCGGCGGGCAGGCGCTGGCCGTGGACAAGGACGGCTGGACGGCCGCGGTGACCGGGCTGGCCCCGCCGGACCGGGTCGCGCTCCCCAAGTCCCCCGAGGCCGGGCCGCTGTGGCTGCCGCGCTACGGCATGTGCACGCTTGAACCGCTGCCCGGCGGCTGGCTGATCCGCGTCGGCGCGCCGCCGGGCGACGAGCCCCGGCCCAGCCGGGTGCTGCTGGACCTCAGCAGCCGCGCCCGGCCCGCGGTCACGGTCACCGGCCCGGCGGGCAGCTGGTCGCACGAGCTGAGCCCGCGCCACGCCGAGGTGCTGTTCGTGCTGGCGCACCGGCCGCAGGGGCGCAGCGCCGCCGACCTGGCGCAGGACCTGTTCGGGGACCGCGGCCGCACGGTGACGGTACGGGCCGAACTGTCGCGGCTGCGCCGCCACCTCGCGAGCGTGCTGGCGCACCGCCCGTACCGCTTCGCCGACGGGGTGGACGTCGAGCTGCGCCTGCCGCCGCGCCCGGTGGACCTGCTGCCGCACTCGACGGCACCGGCGGTGGTGGCGGCGCGGCTCGGGTGACCGTGGTGGGGCAGCCGGATCGCTACGGGGGCGTCCGGCCAGCGCGCCGTCCGCCCCATAAATCCCGCGCGCCGTCCGTCCCATAAATACGGTGCGGCCCCGCGCACCCCTCGGGTAACCTCATCCCGCTTCGAACATCAGCTCCCCAGGAGGACCGTCGCAGAACGGGAGCGACCCACGCCACAGCGCGCGTGCGGCCAAGTGAGCGGGCGACACGACATTTCGCGATCGACCCTGCCCTCCTGGAGGACCTGTCATGTCTGTCGGCCTCGGCCTGCCCATCGGCGACCCCGCGACCCTGCTGACCTGGGCCCGGCGCGCCGACGCCGCCCCGTTCCGCAGCATCGCGCTGCTCGACCGGCTGGCGTACGGCAACCCCGAACCGCTGATCACCCTGGCCGCCCTCGCCGGCGCCACCTCCCGTGTCCGGCTGCAGACCGAGGTGCTGCTCGCGCCGCTGCACCGCACCGCGCTGCTCGCCAAGCAGGCCGCCACGCTCGACCTGCTGTCCGGCGCCCGCTTCACGCTCGGCATCGGGCTGGGCGGGCGCGCGGACGACTACGCGGCCGTGGGTGTCGACCAGCGCACCCGCGGCCGGCGGCTGGACGGCCAGATGGCCCGGCTGCGGTCCGTCTGGGCCGGTGAGCCGTACGGCGCGGACGTCGGACCGATCGGCCCGGCCCCGGCCCGTGCCGGCGGCCCGGAGGTCCTGTTCGGCGGCTTCGTGCCGGCCGTGATCCGGCGGGTGGCCCGCTGGGGCGACGGCTTCCTCGGCGCGGCGCTGCCCGCCCCCATGATGGACGGGCTGTTCCGCAAGATGGAGGCGGCCTGGGACGAGGCGGGGCGGCCCGGCCGTCCCCGGCTGGTGGCCCAGGTGAACGTGGCGCTCGGCCCGGAGGCCGTCCTCGACGAGGCCCGGCGCGAGGCGCGCGCGTACTACGGCCCGTTCGAGTACACCGACCACGTCGTGAACGGCCTGCTCACCACGGAACGGCAGCTCCGCGACGCGGTGGCCGCGTTCCGCGCCATCGGCGCCGACGAGGTCATGCTCTACTGCTGGGCCACCGACCCGGACCAGGTGGACCGCATCGCGGACGCGGTGCTGTGATCCGGCCGGGCCGCGCGGGCGGATGCCGTGCGGCCCGGTCACGGTCAGCCGAGGGCAGGGTGCGCGAGGTCCAGCGTCAGCCGGTTTCCCCAGTCGTTGGTGAACACGGCGTGCGTGCCCTCGTAGCGCACCCCGACGAACGGGTTGGAGTGGAACATCACGGCGACCCACCGCAACGAGCGGCCGGCGTCGAGACGGGCGAGGTGGCCGATGTTGCCCATTCCGCCGCCACCGCCGGAGAGCCACCCCGTTCCGTCCGGCAGCGGGCTCTCGAAGCACGTGTCCGCCTCGTCGGTGCCGTCTTCCTCGATGGCCTGAGCGACATCGAACGGCTCCCCGATACGGAACGGAATCGGCTGCCCGGCATCCGGGTGGTAGGCCCCCGGACCTGCGACATACAGCTCCGAGCCGGTGTCGTCCGGCCGGTACAGCCCGTCGCGGAGCGGCATTTCCCCGGTGTTCCACAGTTGTCCGACCCGTCCCATGCCCCGTCCCCCGTCCCCTCGTCAGGGCTGTGATGTGCTGCCCCCATGACCATCACCGTAACCACCTGGCACCTCGAACAGACCGCACCCGGCGACCTCGCCCCGGCTGCCGCTCCCCCGGCGGAGCAACGGGTGGACATCGCCCGTGCGGAGGTGGCGTCTCCCGAGTTCAGCCGTTTCCTGTACACGTCCGTCGGTGGGGACATCGCGTGGACGGACCGGCTGGGGTGGTCGCCCGCGCGGTGGCGGGAGTTCCTGGAGCGGCCGGGCGTGGAGACCTGGGTGGCGTACGAGCGGGGGACGCCGGCCGGGTACATCGAGCTGGACGCGCAGCCCGAAGGGGTCGTGGAAATCAGCTATTTCGGTCTCCTGCCGGCGTTCCGCGGCCGTCGCATAGGAGGGCACCTGCTGGCGTACGGTACAGCGCGCGCCTGGGATCTGGCCGGGCGGTGGCCGGAGCGGGCGAAGACGCGGCGGGTGTGGGTGCACACGTGCAGCCAGGACGGCCCGCACGCGCTGGACAACTACCGGCGGCGGGGCTTCCGGGTGTTCGCGACCGAGGTGACCGAGGAGCCGGAGGCGCCCGCTCCGGGTCCGTGGCCGGGCGTCTGAGCGGAGGCGAGGACTCCCGCCGGCGGGGGGAGGGCCAGGGCCCCGAGGCCCCTCCCCCCGCCGGCGTGACCGGCGTCACATTGTCTCGCCTTACGGGACACTCTTGTCCATACTCCGGACGGCGGTGGACTGGCTCAAGAGCGCCGTGACACGCTTCCGTCATGTCTACAGCTGGAATTGCCTTGGTGAGTCGGCGGCACGTCGACCTCGGCCGCATGTCCAGCGCCATCTGTCCGGCGGGCTGACAGTCTCAGCAACGTCATTCCTTTTCGCCGTCCCCATCGCCGCGGACGCGCGGGCACCCTGATCCGACCTGCCCCGGACACCCTCTCACCCGCACCTCGCACCGCTCCGTGCCGAGGCACGTCTTCGCAGGTCATCGCAGGGCTGCCGCTGCCCGCTCCCGCCCTCACCGAGCCGCCCAGAAGGACGTACCGCCATGGCCGCCACCTCCGATCGACCCAGCCCCGCCACGACCCGCCGCAAGGCCGGACGCCACCGCGGGGAGGGGCAGTGGGCCGTAGGTCACTTCACGCCGCTGAACGGCAACGAGCAGTTCAAGAAGGACGACGACGGTCTCAATGTGCGGACACGTATTGAGACGGTCTACGCGAAGACCGGGTTCGCCTCCATCGACCCCAACGACCTGCGCGGCCGGATGCGCTGGTGGGGCCTGTACACCCAGCGCAAGCCCGGGATCGACGGCGGCAAGACCGCGGTCCTGGAGCCCGAGGAGCTGGAGGACGAGTACTTCATGCTGCGGGTGCGCGTCGACGGCGGGCGGCTGAGCGTCGCGCAACTGCGGGCCATCGGCGAGGTCTCCCAGGAGTACGCGCGCGGCACCGCGGACATCACCGACCGGCAGAACATCCAGCTGCACTGGGTGCGCATCGAGGACGTCCCGGCGATCTGGCAGAAGCTGGAGTCGGTGGGCCTGTCGACGACCGAGGCGTGCGGCGACTGCCCGCGCGTCATCATCGGTTCGCCGGTCGCCGGCATCGCGGCGGACGAGATCATCGACGGGTCGTCCGCGATCGAGGAGATCGAGCGGCGCTTCATCGGCAGCAAGGAGTTCTCCAACCTGCCGCGCAAGTTCAAGACGGCGATCTCCGGGTCGCCGGTACAGGACGTGGTGCACGAGATCAACGACGTCGCGTTCGTGGGCGTCGAGCACCCCGAGCACGGCCCCGGCTTCGACCTCTGGGTGGGCGGCGGCCTGTCCACCAACCCCCGGCTCGGCGAACGCCTGGGCGCGTGGGTGCCGTTGGCGGAGGTGCCCGACGCGTGGGCCGGTGTCGTCGGGATCTTCCGCGACTACGGCTACCGGCGGCTGCGCAACCGCGCCCGGCTGAAGTTCCTGATGGCGGACTGGGGTCCGGAGAAGTTCCGGCAGGTACTGGAGGACGAGTACCTCAAGCGGAAGCTGATCGACGGCCCGGCGCCGGCCGAGCCCAGCAGCCGCTGGCGCGACCACATCGGGGTGCACCGCCAGAAGGACGGCCGCTTCTACGTGGGTTTCGCGCCGCGCGTCGGCCGGGTGGACGGTGCCACCCTCGTCAAGGTCGCCGACCTGGCCGCGGCCCATGGCTCGGACCGTCTGAACACCACCGTCGAGCAGAAGATGATCATCCTCGACGTGGCGGAGGACCAGGTCGAGCCGCTGGTCGCGGGGCTGGAGGCGCTGGACTTCCAGGTCCGCCCGTCGCCCTTCCGGCGCGGCACGATGGCCTGCACCGGCATCGAGTTCTGCAAGCTGGCCATCGTCGAGACGAAGGGCCGCGGCGCCGCGCTCATCGACGAGCTGGAGCGCCGGATGCCGGACTTCGAGGAGCCCATCACCATCAACCTCAACGGCTGCCCGAACGCCTGCGCCCGCATCCAGACCGCGGACATCGGCCTCAAGGGCCAGCTGGTGCTGGACGCCGACGGCAACCAGGTGGAGGGCTACCAGGTGCACCTGGGCGGCGCGCTCGGCCTCCAGGCGGGCTTCGGCCGCAAGGTCCGCGGCCTGAAGGTCACCGCGGCGGAGCTACCGGACTACGTGGAGCGGGTGCTGACCAACTTCCAGGAGCAGCGCGAGGCGGGCGAGCGGTTCGCCACCTGGGCCGCCCGCGCGGACGAGGGAGCGCTGAAGTGAGCGAGCGGGCCGCGCCGTTCTACTGCCCGTACTGCGGCGACGAGGACCTGCGCCCTTCCGAGGAAGGACACGGCTCGTGGGAATGCGGGGCGTGCAGCCGCGCGTTCCGGCTCTCGTTCCTCGGGCTGCTGGCCAAGGGCGTCGCCGCCCCGGCCGCGCAGACCGTCAACCGCCAAGGGAGCAACGGAATATGACGGCGACTCAGCACCGTACGGAAGACGAACTGGCCGCGCTCGCCGAGCGGGCCGGACGCGACCTGGAGGACGCCTCCCCGCTGGAGATCCTCACCTGGGCCGCGGAGACCTTCGGCAACCGCTTCTGCGTCACCTCCTCCATGGAGGACGCGGTCGTGGCCCACCTGGCCTCGCGCGCCTTCCCCGGCGTGGACGTGGTCTTCCTCGACACCGGCTATCACTTCCCGGAGACCATCGGCACCCGCGACGCGGTGGAGGCGGTGATGGACGTCCACGTCATCACCCTCACCCCGCGGCAGACGGTGGCCGAGCAGGACGCCGAGTACGGGCCGAAGCTGCACGACCGGGACCCGGACCTGTGCTGCGCGCTGCGCAAGGTCGAGCCGCTGGAAGAGGGCCTGGCCGGGTACGACGCCTGGGCCACCGGGCTGCGCCGCGACGAGTCGCCGACCCGCGCGGACACCCCCGTGGTGGGCTGGGACGCGCGGCGCCGCAAGGTGAAGATCGCGCCGATCGCGCGCTGGACGCAGGACGACGTGGACGCGTATGTGGCCGAGCACGGCGTGCTGATCAATCCGCTGCTGACCGACGGCTATGCCTCGGTCGGCTGCGCGCCCTGCACCCGCCGGGTGCTGGCGGGCGAGGACGCGCGGGCCGGCCGCTGGGCCGGCCGCGACAAGACCGAATGCGGGCTGCACGGATGAGCGGCCCCGGGGTGTCCGGCCACGGTGCGCCGGACCACGAGGACATACAGGACCTTCGGGAGCGAAAGATGACGGGCGCCACGGTGTGGCTGACCGGACTGCCCAGTGCCGGCAAGACCACGATCGCCTACGCGCTGGCGGAGCGGCTGCGGGGCGAGGGCCACCGCGTCGAGGTGCTGGACGGCGACGAGATCCGCGAGTTCCTCTCGGCGGGGCTGGGCTTCAGCCGGGAGGACCGGCACACCAACGTGCAGCGCATCGGCTTCGTCGCCGAACTCCTGGCGAGCAACGGCGTCAAGGCACTGGTGCCGGTGATCGCGCCGTACGCGGACTCGCGGGAGGCGGTGCGCAAGCGCCACCAGCGCGAGGGCACGCCGTACCTGGAGATCCATGTGGCCACGCCGGTCGAGGTCTGCTCCGAGCGGGACGTGAAGGGCCTGTACGCGAAGCAGGCGGCCGGCGAGATCTCCGGGCTGACCGGCGTCGACGATCCGTACGAGGAGCCCGAGTCGCCCGATCTGCGGCTCGTGACGCACGACCGGACCGTGCAGGAGTCCGCGGCGGCGCTGCACGCGCTGCTCACCGAGAGGGGACTGGCATGACGACCGCCGCAGCCCTGAGCGAGAGCACCGGGGACGCCGACAACCCGTACGCGCTCAGCCACCTGGACGCGCTGGAGTCCGAGGCGGTGCACATCTTCCGCGAGGTGGCGGGCGAGTTCGAGCGGCCGGTGATCCTTTTCTCCGGCGGCAAGGACTCGATCGTCATGCTGCACCTGGCGCTGAAGGCGTTCGCGCCCGCGCCGGTGCCGTTCGCGCTGCTGCACGTGGACACCGGGCACAACTTCCCCGAGGTGCTGGACTACCGCGACCGTACGGTGGCCCGGCACGGGCTGCGGCTGCACGTCGCCTCCGTACAGGACTTCATCGACCGCGGCGAGCTGCGGGAGCGCCCGGACGGCACCCGTAACCCCCTCCAGACGGTGCCGCTGCTGCACGCCATCGAGTCGAACCGCTTCGACGCGGTGTTCGGCGGCGGGCGGCGCGACGAGGAGAAGGCGCGCGCCAAGGAGCGGGTGTTCTCGCTGCGCGACGAGTTCGGCGGCTGGGACCCGCGCCGCCAGCGCCCCGAGCTGTGGCAGCTCTACAACGGCCGCCACTCCCCCGGCGAGCACGTCCGCGTCTTCCCGCTGTCCAACTGGACCGAGCTGGACGTCTGGCAGTACATCGCCCGCGAGAAGATCGAACTGCCCGCCATCTACTACGCCCACGAGCGCGAGGTCTTCGCCCGGGGCGGCATGTGGCTGGCGCCCGGCGAGTGGGGCGGCCCCAAAGACGGCGAGAGGGTCGAGACCCGCCTGGTCCGCTACCGCACCGTCGGTGACATGTCCTGCACCGGCGCCGTCGACTCCGACGCGGCCACCATCGAGGCCGTCATCGCGGAGATCGCCGCCTCCCGGCTCACCGAGCGGGGCGCGACGCGGGCCGACGACAAGCTGTCCGAGGCCGCCATGGAGGACCGTAAGCGCGAGGGGTACTTCTAACCATGAGCACGATTGTCGACCCGGTCGACGTGGCCGCCACGGCCACCTCACTGCTGCGCTTCGCCACCGCCGGCTCGGTGGACGACGGCAAGTCCACCCTGGTCGGGCGGCTGCTGCACGACTCGAAGTCGGTACTGGCCGACCAGCTCGAAGCGGTCGAGCGGGCCTCGCTGGGCCGCGGCCAGGAGGCCCCGGACCTGGCGCTGCTGACGGACGGGCTGCGGGCCGAGCGGGAGCAGGGCATCACCATCGATGTCGCCTACCGCTACTTCGCCACGCCCCGGCGGCGGTTCATCCTCGCCGACACGCCCGGCCATGTGCAGTACACGCGCAACATGGTGACCGGCGCGTCCACCGCCGAGCTGGCCGTGGTGCTGGTCGACGCCCGCAACGGCGTCGTCGAGCAGACCCGCCGGCACGCCGCCGTCGCCGCGCTGCTGCGCGTCCCGCACGTCGTGCTGGCCGTCAACAAGATGGACCTGGTGGACTACGCCGAGCCGGTCTTCGCGGCGATCGCCGAGGAGTTCACCACGTACGCCGCGTCCCTGGGCGTCCCGGAGATCACCACCATCCCGATCTCCGCGCTGGCGGGCGACAACGTGGTGACCCCGTCCACGAACATGGACTGGTACGGCGGCCCGACGGTGCTGGAACACCTGGAGACCGTCCCCGTCGTGGCCGACCCCTCCGAGGACCCGGCGCGCTTCCCGGTGCAGTACGTCATCCGCCCGCAGACCCCCGAACTGCCCGACTACCGCGGCTACGCGGGCCAGGTCGCCTCCGGCGTGCTGCGCGTCGGCGACGCGGTGACGGTGCTGCCGTCGGGCCGTACGAGCACCATCGAGGCGCTGGACGTACTGGGCCAGGCGGTGGACGTGGCCTGGGCGCCGCAGTCGGTGACCGTACGGCTCGCCGACGACCTGGACATCTCGCGCGGCGACCTGATCGCCCCGGCCGCCACTGCGCCCGCCACCACTCAGGACGTCGAGGCGACCGTCTGCCACGTCGCCGACCGGCCGCTGAAGACGGGCCAGCGGGTGCTGCTCAAGCACACCACCCGTACGGTCAAGGCGATCGTCAAGGACATCCCGTCCCGGCTGACGCTGGCCGACCTCTCCCAGCACCCGGCCCCCGGCGAGCTGGCCGCCAACGACATCGGCCGGGTCGTGCTGCGCACCGCCGAGCCCCTGGCCCTGGACCCGTACGCCGACTCCCGGCGCACCGGATCGTTCCTGCTCATCGATCCGGCGGACGGCACCACGCTGACCGCGGGCATGGCCGGGTCCGCGTTCGCCGAGGCGGCCGAGGCCGCGGCGGCACACGCCGACGACGACGCGGAATGGGACTTCTGACATGACCGGATCCCTGGCCCTGGACGCCTTCGCGACCTTCGCGGACGCCTTCTCGACGTTCGCGAAGGAGGGCGGCCGGATCGGCAGCGGAGCCCTGGGCAGCGGCCAGGGCGGGGTCGGGCGATGTGCGGGCCGCCGCCGATGACGTACCGCCGTATGCCCCCCACGCCCCCCTTCCGACATCCCACCGCTCTGCCGGGCCCGCCGTAGGCGCTCGCCGCCCGGCCCTCCGAGAGGACCCCCTCCCGTGCCTGCCGTACGACGCCGCCGCCTCCTCGCGGCCGCCGCCACCGTCCCCCTCCTGCTGGGCGCGCTCGGAGCGTGCGGCTACGGGTCCCGCGCCAAGCAGGACAGCCAGGGGGCGGTCGAGGCGAAGGGCCCGAAGACCGACGGGCTCGACCAGGTGAAGGTCGGCTACTTCGCCAACACCACGCACGCCACCGCGCTGGTCGGCGACCAGAAGGGGTTCTTCCAGAAGGAGCTGGGCGGTACGAAGTTCGCGCCGTCGGTCTTCAACGCGGGCCCGGCCGAGATCGAGGCGCTGAACTCCGGCGCCATCGACATCGGCTGGATCGGCCCGTCCCCCGCGATCAACGGCTGGACCACCTCCAAGGGCAAGAGCCTGAAGATCATCTCCGGTTCGGCGTCCGGCGGCGTGTCGCTGGTGGTGAATCCCAAGAAGATCAAGAGCCTGGACGACCTCAAGGGCAGGACCATCGCCACCCCGCAGCTGGGCAACACCCAGGACGTGGCGCTGCTCAACTACCTGGCCGAGAAGGGCTACCAGGTCGACGCCACCACCGGCAAGGGCGACGTGACCGTGCAGCGCACCGAGAACAAGGTCACCCCCGTCGCCTTCCGGCAGGGCAGCATCGACGCCGCGTGGGTGCCCGAGCCGACCGCGTCCAAGCTGGTCGCCGAGGGCGGCAAGGTGCTGCTGGACGAGAAGAAGCTGTGGAAGGACGGCAAGTTCGTCATCACGAACGTGATCGTCTCGCAGAAGTTCCTCAAGGAGCACCCGAAGGCCGTCGAGGCGGTGCTGCGCGGTTCGGTCAGGACCAACACGTACATCAGGACCCACCCCGCCGAGGCCAAGCGGGCGCTCAACGACAAGCTGGCCACCGCGTCCGGCAAGGCGCTGCCGCCCGACGTCATCGACCCGGCGTTCCGCAACACCGACGTCACCGACGACCCGCTGGCCGCCACCCTCCAGCAGGAGGCCGACCACGCGGTCCGGGCCGGTCTGCTGAAGAAGCCCGCCCTGAAGGGCATCTACGACCTGACGCTGCTCAACAAGGTGCTCAAGGCCGAGGGCAAGCCGGCCGTCGACGACGCCGGTCTCGGCGCCGAGTAGTCCGCCGCACGCATCCCAGGAGGTGACACCGATGACGACCACCACGCTCGGCAAGCCCGGCACCAGGACGTCCGCCCCGGCGGACACGGGCGGCGCGGCCGCTTCGTACGCCGCTCGCATCGACCATGTCTCGAAGTCCTTCGGCCGCCCCGGCGCGCAGCAGCACGTGCTGGACGACATCAGCATCGATGTCGCGCCGGGCGAGTTCGTCTGTCTGCTGGGGGCGTCGGGCTGCGGCAAGTCGACGCTGCTCAACCTCGTCGCCGGGCTGGACGGCCCGTCCGCGGGGAGCATCGAGACGCCCGGCGGCCGCCCGGCCCTGATGTTCCAGGAGCACGCGCTGTTCCCGTGGCTCACCGCGGGCCGCAACATCGAACTGGCGCTGCGGCTGCGCGGGGTGCCGCGCGCGGAGCGGCGCGGCGAGGCGGAGCGGCTGCTCGAACTCGTACGGCTCAAGGGCGCGTACGGCAAGCGGGTGCACGAACTGTCCGGCGGCATGCGGCAGCGCGTGGCGATGGCCCGTGCCCTCGCCCAGGACAGCCGGCTGCTGCTGATGGACGAGCCGTTCGCTGCCCTCGACGCGATCACCCGCGACGTACTGCACGACGAACTGACCCGCATCTGGCAGGAGTCCAACGACGGCACCACCGGCAGCGGCGGCCTGTCCGTCCTGTTCGTCACCCACAACGTCCGGGAGGCGGTGCGGCTCGCCGAGCGGGTGGTGCTGCTGTCCTCCCGGCCCGGCCGGATCGCCCGCGAGTGGGGCGTGGACATCCCGCATCCGCGGCGCATCGAGGACGCGGCCGTCGCCGACCTTTCCGTAGAGATCACCGAACAGCTCCGTGGGGAGATCCGCCGCCATGGCCAGCACTGAGACCGGCACCACCGACACGGCCTCCGGGACGGCGGTGACCGGGGCCGCCGGGGCGCGGCCCGACGGCGCCGCCGACCTGGCCGGGCTGGAAGCCGGTCTGGACGCACTCGACACCACCGTCACCGACCGCCGGCCCTGGCTGCGCAGGCTCGGCGCCAAAGCCGTGCCCCCGGTCGTCGCCGTCGCCCTCGTCCTCCTCCTGTGGCAGCTCGCCTACCACTTCGAGCTCAAGGACCACTACCTGCTGCCCAGTCCCGTCGATGTCGCCCGGTCGCTCCAGGACAAGTGGCTCGAAGGCACCCTGCTCGACTACGTGTGGACCAGCGTGTCCCGCGGCGCGCTCGGCTTCCTGGCCTCGGTGGTGATCGGTACGCCGCTCGGCCTGATCGTCGCCCGGGTCAAGCCGGTACGGGCCGCGATCGGCCCCATCCTCAGCGGCCTCCAGTCGCTGCCCTCGGTGGCGTGGGTGCCCGCCGCCATCATCTGGTTCGGCCTGAGCGACGCCACCATCTACGCGGTGGTGCTGCTCGGCGCGGTCCCCTCCATCGCCAACGGCCTGGTCTCCGGCGTCGACCAGATATCGCCGCTCTACCTGCGCGCAGGCCGCACGATCGGCGCCCGCGGACTGACCGGCGTCCGGCACGTCCTGCTGCCCGCCGCGCTGCCCGGCTACCTCGCCGGCCTCAAGCAGGGCTGGGCGTTCTCCTGGCGCTCCCTGATGGCCGCCGAACTCATCGTCAACGCCGCCGACCTGGGCACCGGCCTCGGCCAGCTCCTGGAACAGGGCCGCGAGCTCCAGGACATGTCCTGGGTGCTCTCCGCCATCCTCCTCATCCTCATCGTCGGCATCGGCATCGAGCTGCTGATCTTCGCGCCGATCGAGCGGCGGGTGCTGCGCAGCCGCGGACTCCTGGTGAAGAGCTGACCCATGTACGTACCACCGGCCCTCCTCGTCATCGCGCACGGCAGCCGCGACCCGCGGCACGCGGCGACCGTCACCGCGCTGTGCGCGCGGGCCCGGGCGCTGCGCCCCGGCCTGCGCGTCGAGGTCGCCTTCCTCGACTTCAACGCGCCGGGCGTGCCCCGGGCGCTGGAGCGGCTGGCGGCGGACGGCGTACGGGAGGTGGTGGCCCTGCCGCTGCTGCTGACCCGTGCCTTCCACGCCAAGACGGACATCCCGGCCGTCCTGCGGGAGGCCGGTGCGCGGCTCCCCGGACTCGCCGTCCGCCAGGCCGACGTGCTCGGACCGTCGCCGCTGCTGACGGCCGCCCTGGAGCGGCGGCTGTACGAGGCCGGGCTGCGGCCCGGCGACCGGCGCTCGACCGGGGTCGTGCTGGCCTCGGCGGGCTCCTCCGACCCGGAGGCGATCGCAGTGATCGCTGAAATCGCGCGGGAGTGGCGGCGCACCACCGGTTGGTGCGCCGTGCGGCCTGCGTTCGCCTCCGCCTCCCTGCCCCGCACCGCGGACGCCGTACGGGCGCTGCGCGCCGACGGCGCCGCACGCGTCGCCGTGGCCCCGTACGTCATCGCCCCCGGCTTCCTCCCGGACCGCATCGCCCGCGGCGCCGAGGAGGCCGGGGCCGAGGTCCTCGCGGAAGTCCTCGGCCCGGCGCCGGAGGTGGCGCGGCTGCTGGTGCGGCGATACGAGAAAGCGGCGGGGCGGGCGGTGCGGGCGCTGGCGGCCTGACCGGGCGTACGGTCAGCGGCGCGGCGGCAGCCGGTGCAGCTCCACGTCGGTGAGGCAGCCCGATGCCGCCCCCACCGTCATATACGTACAGTACGGCTGCCGCCTGCGATCGGTCGGTGAGCCGGGGTTGAGCAGGCGCAGGCGGCCGTCCTCCGTGGTGGTGTCCCACGGGATGTGGCTGTGGCCGAAGACCAGGACGTCCAGGTCCGGGTACCGCTCGGCGCAGCGGCGTTCGCGTCCCTGTTTCTGGCCGGTCTCGTGGACCACGCCCCAGCGCAGGCCGCCGAGTTCGGCGTATGCGACCTCGGGCAGGCGGGCGCGCAGTTCCGGGCCGTCGTTGTTGCCGTACACGCCGATGAGCCGGCGGGAGCGGTCCTCCAGGAGGTCCAGCGTGGCGGTGTCCACCCAGTCCCCGGCGTGTACGACCACATCGGCACGGGCCACCTCGTCCAGCAGCTGCGGCGGCAGGGCCTTGGCGCGTTTGGGCAGGTGGGTGTCGGACATCAGCAGCAGGCGCACGGGCCGACCGTACCTTTCACAGACAGTCGCGCGGGATCGTCTCGTTCCAGGTGCGGGAGAAGACGCGGCGGTCGTTCTCGTAGCCGTCCAAAGTGGCGTCCACGATGAACTGCTTCTCGTCGCACCGTACTTCCTGGTGGGTGACCACCCGAACGTCCCAGTCGCCGCGCCGGAAGCGCATGGTCCACAGGGTTTCGCCGGTGGCGGAGGTGAAGTCGTCGGCGACGGTCGCGTACCGCTCGTACGCGCGCCGGCCGACCTCCATGCCGGTGTCGTCCAGGCGGGCCAGGCCGCGGTCCTTGACGATCTCCAGCTCGGAGTTGTAGCCGATCAGGTCGCGCTTGACCTCCCAGCGCTCCTCCGGCGCGGTCAGCTGGCTGACGGTCAGCGGCCGGGTGCCCTCCGGCTCGCCGAAGGGGCGCGGCGGCAGCCGGTCGGGTTCGGTGGTGGGGCGTACCGGCAGCGTCAGGGTGCTGGTCCCCTCGTGCACGGTGAGCGTGGCGGGCCGGGGCGGCGGCCAGGCCAGCGGCCAGTACGAGGTGGACAGCGACAGGCGGATGCGGTGGCCGGGCGGGAACGCCTGGGCGACGCCGTTGAGCTGGACGGTGGCGCGGTAGCGGCGGCCGGGCTCCAGGGGCTCCGGTTCGCCGATCGTCTCGTGGTGGGCGAGGTTGAGCACGCCGTAGGTGACGCGGGTGGCCCGGCCGTCGGGGGCCACGTCGGAGAGCCGGGCGGCGACCATGGCGACCGGTTCGCTGACCGAGAGGTCCAGTTCGACGGTGGGCGAGCCGAGGATCTCGACCCGTTCGGTGAGCCGGTCGCTGTCGAAGACCAGCGAGCCGCCGTCCTCCTCGCGCTGGTCGTACGGCAGGTCGGGCGGCGCGTTGTAGGAGGCCCACTTGCCGGCGAACTGGCCGACGGACAGCGGCGACTGCACGGTCAGCACCCCGCAGCCCCGGTCGCCGCACTCCTCGCCGTCGGCGCCGATCCGGTGCCGGAACAGCGGGCGGCAGGCCGTGCGGATGTGCGGGGAGGGCCAGTCCGGCTCGCCGACCCAGCGGCCCGGCCGGATCTCGTAGGAGGTGGAGGGCGGCACACTGTCCTGCATCCAGGCGCTGAGCATCGGCCCGTCCATGACGTTGTTGTCGGCGCCCTTGAGCCAGTGGTCGAACCAGCGCACGACCTCCTGGAGATAGCCGATCGCGGGGCCCGGTTCGCCCAGGTGGGGGAACTTGTGCGACCAGGGTCCGATCAGGCCCTTGCGGGGTACGTCGAGGTTGCCCAGCAGCCGGGTGACGGCGTTGGAGTAGCCGTCGGCCCAGCCGCTGGAGGCGAGCACCGGGCAGCGTACGGAGCTGTAGTCCTCGCAGACCGAGGCGTGCCGCCAGTAGGCGTCGCGGCGCTGGTGGGCGAGCCACGCCAGGGCCCACGGCCGGGTGTTCTCCAGCCGCTCGTGCCACATCTGCCGCCAGCGGCCGCCCACCACGGCCGGGTCGGGCGGGCAGGTGCCGTAGGCGAACATGGTGCCCGCCTCGGCCAGGTTGTCGGAGAGCAGCTGGCCGCCCATGTAGTGCATGTCGTCGGCGTACCGGTCGTCGGTGAACGACGCGATGACGATGGCGCGCAGGCTCGGGGGCTGCCGGGCGGCGACCTGGAGGGCGGCGAAGGCGCCCCAGGACAGGCCCATCATGCCGGTGGTGCCGTCGCACCAGGGCTGTGCGGCCAGCCAGGCGAGCACGTCCTCGGCGTCGGCCTGCTCCTGCTCCAGGTACTCGTCCCGGAGCACGCCCTCCGACTCGCCGGTGCCGCGCAGGTCGACGCGGACGCAGGCGTAGCCGTGGCCGGCGATGTAGGGGTGGTGGACGGAGTCGCGTACGGCGGTCAGGTCCCCCTTGCGGTACGGGATGTACTCCAGCACCGCCGGCACCGGCTCCTCGTCCGAGGCCGTGGGGCGCCAGATGCGCGCCGACAGGCGGGTGCCGTCGGAGACGGGGATGGTGACGTGGTCCTCCTCCGCCGTGGCGCAGGGCAGATTGCTCACGTAACGCATGCGGCGACCTTCTCCTCACTGTCGTGCCCGCCGGCGCCGCCCCGCGGACCGGCCGCCCGGTTCAGCCGTCCCGGCCGCCGGGCCGGGTCCGCTCGCAGGCCAGGTCCAGAGCCGCCACGCAGTGGTCGTACTTCTCGCGCAGCTCCTCTTCACTGTCACCCCCGGTGAAGACATGGGCCAGTTCGAAGCTGTAGCTGTCCTGCTCCGCCATGTCGGCCAGGTGCTGGCCCGGCTCGGGGATCACATGGATCCGCGTGCCCGGTATCCGGCTCTCGATGCCCGCGATCTCCTCGTGGGTGGGCACCTTGCGCGCGACGCCGTCGGCGAACCACCGGTAGTACCACTTGGCGGCGGTCCGGTAGCGGCCCGCGCGGTGCGGCATGGCCGGGTCCTCGCCGAGGGCGAGGCGCAGCATGGCGTGGTGGTTGGGCGCGCCGTCGACGTACTGGAACAGTTCGGCGTGCGACTGGGAGTGCCGGGGGTTGACCTCCAGCACGTTGATCGCGTCGGTGTGCGGGTCGTAGAAGTACTCGACGCTGAAGGTCGCCTCCTGCATGCCGATCTGCCGCATGACGCGGGCGGTGGCGTCGCGCAGCCGGTGCAGGACGGGCTCGGGGAGCGTCGAGGGGTACTGGTGGCGCAGGAAGGACGAGCAGCCGGGGTAGTCGATGGAGTCCAGTACGCCGTAGACCGTGACCTCGCCGTCGTGGACGTAGCCCTCGACCGCGACCTGGATGCCGGACAGCGCCTCCTCCGCGAGGCAGACCTGACCGCCGACGCCCGTCATCTCGGGCGGCAGGTCGAGGCGGCCGAGGATGTCCTCGAAAGGGCGGCCGACGCGGCCGATGCCTTCGCGGATCCTGTCGACCGCCGCGCGGAACTCCGCCTCGTCGTGCACGCCGAAGGCCAGTTCCGAGGAGTACGCGAGGGCGGGCTTGAGCCACATGGGGAAGCGGACGCCCTCGGGCGGGCGCGGGTCGGGCGTGCCGAGGTCGACGCGGCCGAAGCGCGGGTGGGTGTCGACGGCCTTCTCCTGCTCCAGGCGGCTCCAGTACTTGTGCTCGCACTTGACGACCGACTCCAGGCTGGTGCTGCGGGTGCCGTAGCGCTCGCTCAGGATCGGCACGAAGGTGCTGACGGGGAAGTCCCAGTAGCCGACGATCGCGTCGATGGTGCCGTCGAAGGAGTCCAGGATGCCCTCGGCTTTTCCCAGGAGATCGGGTACGGAGATTTCGCCCCCCTGGAGCTCACCGTGGGTGAGCAGCGGATGGAAGCGGTACCGCTCCGCGTCGGGCACGTCGTGCAGGGCGGGGAGATTGGCCTCCTCCAGGCCCAATACGAAGATGTTCTTCCCGCTCACCGGACCTCCTCGGGCTCACGCGCTGCGGGAGGACGCGGGTACCCCTGGGGATGCCGCCCATTCGCGGGGCGGCGCGGCCACGGGCCGGGGCCCGGGGCATCGGCCCCGGGCGGGACTTTCGTCCGATTAATCCCGTAATGGTCGGGTACTGGAGGGGCGGCCACCGGCAGGCCGCCGGACGGCACCCCACTCCCCCAACCGGAGGACCCCCATGAGCGACACCAACCCGATCGAGCTGCAGAAGGCCCTCAAGGGCGCCCACTACCCGGCGAGCAAGGACGACCTGGTCTCGTGCGCCGAGGGCAACCACGCGGACAGCGGCATGCGGGACAAGATCTCCAGCATCCCCAGCAAGAGCTACGAGAACCCGGCCGAGGTGGAGAAAGCCGTGTTCAAGAACCGGTAGCGGCGCCGAGGCCGGCGGGACGGGCGTCCCGCCGGCCCCGCCCGTGCGTCAGGCCACGGACCGGTACTCCGCCGCCACGGCGGGCGCGGGGGCGGACGCGGGCACCAGCCAGGAGATCCGCTCGCGGGAGCGCAGCAGCGCACCCGCGCCGATCGCCACCGCGATGATCAGACCGCCCGCCACCAGGGCGCCGCGGGCACCGGCCACCTCCATCAGCAGGCCCAGCAGCGGCGGGGCCACCAGACCCCACACCGTGCTGGCGCTGCGCCACACACCCAGCACCCGGCCGCGCATGTTCGGCGGCGGGTCCGTCTGGAGCACCGTCGTACCGGCGGTGTCGGAAACCGACTCCACCACCGACATCGGCAGCACCAGCACGAGCAGGACGATCAGCGACGGGGACAGCCCGGCGAAGACCTGGAGCAGCGCACCGGCGGCGGCCAGCGCGCCGACCAGCTTGACCGACGGGTTGCGCAGCCGGGCGGCGAGGATCGCGCCGACGATGCCGCCCGCCGCCAGTACGGACGAGACGGTGCCGAACGCGCCGGCGCCCGCCGCGAGCGGCCCGGTGACCAGGACGGCCAGGGTCAGCTGGTAGTTACGGCCGAAGATCGCGCTGAGCCCTGTGATGGCGGCCAGCGCCACCAGCCGCGGCCGGCGCATGAAGAACGCCAGGCCATCCCGGGCCCGGTCACCGATCTCCGGCTCCGTCGCCCCCGCGGACGCGACGGCCTCCTCCGTACCCTCCCGGCTCTTCGCAGGCGCCCGCAGCGCCTCGCTCACCGGCTTCAGGAACGGGATGACGGCCGCGACGAACAGGAAGGACACACCGTTGGCCGCATAGGCGGCGCCGGTACCCAGGAAGCCGACGGCGACACCGGCCAGCGCCGTACCGCCGAGCCGCCCCACGCTGTGCACCAGCGAGCCGACGGCGATCGCGGAGGGCACGTCCTCCCGGCGTACGAGATCGTTGCCGAGCAGGGCGGTGGCCGGGCCGTCCACCGTGGCGACCAGGCCGGTGACGGCGGCCAGCGCCATCAGCAGCCCGTAGTTCAGCTGGCCGGTGGCGACCAGGACCGCGGTGGTGAAGGCGACCAGCCCCAGCACGGCCTGACTCAGCCCGGCCGTGAGCTTGCGGGGCCACCGGTCGACGGCGGCACCACCGAACAGCCCCATGATCAGCCCGGGACCCGCCTGTACGGACAGCGACAGACCGGTGGCCGCCGCGGAACCCGTGAGCTGGAGCACCAGCAGGTTCTGCACGGTCAGCTGCATCCAGGTGCCGGCGTTGGACACCAGATTGGCCACCGACCACCAGCGCATGCTGCGGTAGCGCAGGGACCGCCACGGCGCGTGATCGGCACCGCCGGCCGGCTTGCGGCCCAGCAGATACCGGAAGCCGCCGAGACGTCGGCGTACATTTTTCTCGGTTTCGACTGTTTCAGGGGTTTCCGGGGCGGGAATCGTCTCGTGGGACTCCGCTTGCGCCGGGACACGGGCAGCGGATCGAACAGGAAAAGACACAGCGGCGAGAACTTCGTGAAGAGCCCAGCAGGCTCGGAGAGCGGCTCGACGGGCACGGAGCACGACTGCGTGCACACCGCGGGCGCCGATTCGGTCGACATGCCGGCCTCACTCCGGTCCGCGGATCAGCGAACCCTTCCAGGCACAGCAATCCCACATGTTCACAGACGCTTCGGGGGCGGGGGAAGAGCGAGCCTCTGGCCGAGGCGTGCGGAATACCCCGGATCCCTTGGGGGACAAGGGGCCCGGGGGTGGGGTGGGGTTGCTCACAGAAGGGCGGGAGTGCCAGGACTCGCCGTCCCTCGGTTCAGGGTGTCAGGTCCAGGACGCGGACCGGTCGGCCCTCCCACTGCTTGGGCAGCGTCGTGGCGATGACCGCACCGCTCGGCCGGTCGGGTGTCGGCTGTGCGGCGTACTGGGCATGCGCCGCCGCCCAGGTTTCCTCGTGCGCCACCGCCAAGGCGGCCGGAAGGTCCAGGTCAAGGACGGTGATGCCGGGCAGAGCGGCGAGGTGTTCGGCCGTTCCGGGGCGGGCCCGGTCCGCTTCGACCAGTGCGCACGCCGGGGCATAGAGGAACCAGTCCGCCTCGGCGTGCGCCCGGTGGATCAGCCGGGAAACGATGATGTTGCCCCGGCCGGCAGCGGCCATGGCTGTGTCATCAAGGACGACGTGCATCGGTTCGCTCACCGGCCGACCGCCCGGGCCAGGCGTCGGTCGAGTTCCTCATCCAGGCTCTGCTCCTCGTCCGGGCTCGGGTCGTAACCCGTCCACTGGTGCAGTGCCGCCCGGGCCTTCTCGGCCTGCTCGGCCCGCTCCTGCGGGGTCAGCAGAGTGTCGGCGAGACGGGCCAGGTAGGCCCGTAGCGACAACCCTTCACCGGCAGCTATCGCAGCCAGTCGCTCCTTGGCTTCCTCCGGCATCCGAACGTTGGCATCGGCCATCATCATGCTCCTCTCCATGGTCCAGCTTATGGGTACGGGTACGTACCCGTAAAGCCGCTCCCGATGCCCCGCGCATGCGTACACATCGGACCGGCGGACACCCGAGACCGGCGGACACCCCGGCGGCCAGCGGTCGCGAGGCTCCGCAGGTGACCACACATTGGTGTCAGCGACCCGCGCCGTGAAGGGCGGCCCGTGCCGTCTCGTACCGCCTTTCGCCGACGGCCCCGCATCAGGACCCCGCATGCCAAGGAGGCACCCGCATGACCCCGCCCCGCCCAAGCCCCCACCCCCGCGCCGACCGGCCGCGCATTCTTGTTCTTCGGGCGCTTGGGCTCGGGGATCTGTTGACGGCGGTGCCCGCGTTGCGGGCGTTGCGTACTGCCTATCCGCAGCATGAGCTGGTGCTGGCGGCGCCCGGCCGGCTGGCGGAGGCCGCGGTGGCGACGGGAGTGGTCGACCGGGTGCTGCCCGCGTCGGCGCCCGGTCGTGGCGTGCCGCGGCGGGTCGACTGGGCCGGGCCGCCCCCGGCTGTCGCCGTGGATCTGCACGGGAACGGGCCTGCCAGCCATCTTCCGCTGCTGGCCCTGCGCCCGGTCCGGCTGTTCGCGTATGCGCATCCGGCGATGCCCCGCGTCCTGGGGCCGGTCTGGCGTGCGGACGAGCATGAGCGCAGCCGCTGGTGCCGGCTGCTGACCTGGTACGGGATTCCGGCGGACCCGGATGATCTGCGGATCGACGCGCCGCCCGGCCCGTCGCCCGCGCCGGGCGCGGTGGTGGTGCACCCCGGTGCGGACGCCGCGGCGCGCCGCTGGCCGCCGGAGCGTTTCGCCGCGGTGGCGCACGCGCTGCACCGTGCGGGGCACCGTGTGGTGCTGACCGCCGGGGCCGGTGAGGGACCGCTCGCGCGGCAGGTCGCCGTTCAGGCCGGGCTGCCGCCGTCGGCGGTTCTCGGCGGTTCGGCGGATCTGCCGTTCGGGGAACTGGCGGCGCTGGTCGCGCGGGCCCGTGCGGTGATCGTCGGCGACACCGGGCTCGCGCATCTGGCCAGTGCGCTCGGTACGCCGTCCGTGGTGCTCTTCGGGCCCGTAGCGCCCCGGCTGTGGGGCCCGCCCCGGCTGCCCCGGCACCGGGCCCTGTGGCATCCGGGCCACCTGGACCGGGCCCGTCCCGGCGACGCACACGGCGGGCAGCCGGACGGGCGGCTGCTGCGGATCACCGCGGCGGAGGTGCTGACGGCGGTGGCGCGGCTGCCGGAGCCGGTACGGCGGCCCGAAGACGTACGGCTGGAGGCTCGGCCGGCCGCCGCGCCCGGGTCGGTGCCGGTACCGGTTTCGTGACGGCGCCGCCCCGGGGGCAGGGCCCCGCACCGGACCACCGCATCCTGCTGACCGGCTGGTTCAGCTTTCTGCACGGCGAGGTGACGGCCGGGGACATGCTCGCTGCCGAGGCCGTGCAGTGCGCGCTGCACGGGGCCGGGATCGCGTACGACACGGCGTGGTCGCCGGTGTTCCGGCCGGACGCGCTGCACCTGGAGGACGCCGATCCCGCGGCCTTCACGGACGTGGTGTTCGCCTGCGGCCCGGTGCACTCGTGGCCGACGCCGGACGGCGGGCCGAGTCCGCTGCTCGCGTTGCACGACCGGTTCGCCGGGTGCCGCCGGGTGGCGGTCGGCGTGTCCGTACCCGATCCGGACGATCCGGCGGTGACCCGGTTCGACGAGGTGCTGGCCCGTGACCTGGCCGGGCGGCGGACCGGGGCGCAGGATCTGAGCCTGCGCGCCCCGGCGCCCGGTGACGTGCCGCTCGTCGGTGTGGTGCTGACCGGCGGGCAGCACGAGTACGGCGCCCGGCGGCGGCACGAGGAGGTCACGGAGCGGCTGACGGACTGGCTGGGGACCGTGGACGCGGCGCGCGTGCCGTTGGACACCCGGCTGGATTCACGCGACTGGCGGCTGCCCGCGACGCCGGACCAGTTGCACGCGGTGCTGGCCCGGCTGGACGTGGTGGTGACCACCCGGCTGCACGGCATGGTCCTGGCATTGCGCGCGGGCACTCCGGCGCTGGCCGTCGATCCCGTCGAGGGCGGCGCGAAGGTCAGCGCGCAGGCGGCGGCGCTGGGCTGGCCGGCCGTACTGCGCTGCGAGCAGGCCGGGAAGGGGGAGCTGGACCGGCTGTTCGCCTGGTGTCTGTCGCCGCAGGGGCGGGCGCAGACGGGGCCGCACACGCTGTCGCCGGACGGGGACGGGCTGCTCGGCGGGCTGCTGCGGTGGCTGGCTCGGTCGGACGGGTGACTGTGCGGCGGTTGCCGGTCCGGTGGACCGGGGCCCACCGCGCCACGGCGTACGGGAATTGACTGGCCACGCACGGCCATCGGGCGGCATCGGACGGGATGAGCCGCCCCGCGGCGATTTTTCAGCTTAAGCGATGCGAAGGGCGCGCGCAGTGTCGCCCAGCGTGACGTTTTCTCCGGGGCTGGAGAGGCACCCGATGCCCGGTAGCCCCCTAGTCGAGGGAGATCCCATGAACGCCGCCCTGTCCCGGAACTGGAAACACGCCGTGGTGACCGGCGGCGCGGGTTTCGTCGGTTCGCATCTGTGTACCGCGCTGCTGGCCCAGGGGGCCTCCGTGACCTGCATCGACGACTTGAGCACGGGGGCGCGCGAGAACATAGCCCACCTCAAGGGCCGGCCCGGGTTCGCGTTCGTGGAGGCGGATGTCACCGAGCCGTTCCGGATCGGGCGCGAGGTGGATCTCGTCCTGCACTTCGCCTCCCCGGCCTCCCCGGCCGACTATCTGCGGCTGCCCCTGCACACGCTGGACACCGGCAGTCTGGGCACCCGCAACGCGCTCGCGGTGGCCCGCGCGCACGGGGCGCGTTTCGTCCTCGCCTCGACGTCCGAGGTGTACGGGGACCCGCAGCAGCATCCGCAGAGCGAGTCGTACTGGGGCAACGTCAACCCGATCGGCCCGAGGAGCGTGTACGACGAGGCGAAACGTTTCGGCGAGGCGATGACCACCGCCGAGGCGAACACCCACGGCACCGACACCGGCATCGTGCGGCTGTTCAACACCTACGGGCCGCGGATGCGGGGCCACGACGGCCGCGCGGTGCCGACGTTCATCCGGCAGGCCCTGGCGGGCGAACCGCTCACGGTCACCGGTGACGGGCGGCAGACCCGCTCCCTGTGCCACGTGGACGACACCGTACGGGGCGTCCTCGCGGTGGCCGCCTCCGATCTGCGCGGCCCGGTCAACCTCGGCAACCCGGTCGAGATCACCATGCTCGGCCTGGCCCGGCTGATCACCGAACTCACCGGCTCCCGCTCCCAGATCCGGTTCATCGAACGGCCCACGGACGACCCCGCGGTCCGCTGCCCCGACATCACCCTGGCCCGCGGCAAGCTCCAGTGGGAGCCCGAAGTGGCGGCCCGGGACGGTCTGGCACGCACCGTCGACTGGTTCCGCAAGCGGCCGGGGGCCTGACACCGGCCCCGGTTCCGGCCGGAGCCCCGGCGCACGGGCCGTCCCGACCGGGCGGCCGGCCGCCGCCCATCCCGACGAAAGGCCAGCGAACTTCCATGCGCATTCTCGGCGTCAACGCGCTCTTCCACGACCCCGCCGCCGCCCTCGTCGTCGACGGGCAGACCGTCGCCGCCGCCGAGGAGGAACGCTTCTCGCGGCGCAAACACGGCAAGCGGCCGGTGCCCTTCTCCGCCTGGGAGACGCCCGACCAGGCCGCCGCCTGGTGCCTGGCCACGGCCGGGCTGCGCCCCGAGGAGCTGGACGCGGTGGCGTACTCCTTCGACCCCCGCCTCGCCCGGCCAGCCGAGCAGATGGGGCTGGACGACCCCTGGGACCACCTCCGCCTGACGTACGCGCGCGAGGCCCCCGGCTTCCTCAAGAACGCGCTGCCGGGGCTCGACCCGCAGCGGGTGCGCTACGTCCCGCACCACATGGCGCACGCCGCGTCCGCCGCGTTCGCCGCGCCGGACGCCGACAGCTGCTCGGTGCTCGTCCTCGACGGGCGCGGCGAGGCCACCTCGCACCTGGCGGCACAGCGCGTACAGGGCAAGCTGGAGCCGCTGTACGGGCAGGAGCTGCCGCACTCGCTCGGCCTGGTCTACGAGGAGCTGACCGCGCACCTCGGATTCCTGCGCTCCTCGGACGAGTTCAAGGTGATGGCGCTGGCCTCGTACGGCACCCCGCGGATGCTGCCCGAGCTGCGCCGCCACGTGTACCCGACGGGCGACGGCGGGTTCCACGCCGCGCACGTGCCGTGGAGCGACCTGTGCGTACCGCGCAGCCCGGAGGAGCCGTGGAGCCAGGCGCACGCCGATCTCGCGGCCAGCGCCCAGCTGGTCCTGGAGGAGACGCTGCTCGACCTGGCCCGCTGGCTGCACGGCCGTACGCACGACAGCGTGCTGACGCTGGCCGGCGGGGTGGCGCTGAACTGTGTGGCCAACGCGCGGATCGCGCGCGAGGGCCCGTTCGACCGGGTGTGGGTGCAGCCCGCGGCCGGTGACGCGGGCACCGCGCTCGGCGGCGCGCTGCTGCTGAGCGCCGACGGCGGCGAGGAGCCCGCGCCGATGCCCGGCGCCGACCTGGGCCGCGGCTGGTCCGACGCGGAGCTGGAGGCGTGGCTGCGGACCGCCGCCGTGCCGTTCGAGCGGCCCCTGGACATCGCCGCGACCGTCGCGGAGGCGCTGGCCGAGAACGCCATCGTGGCGTGGTTCCAGGGCCGTTCGGAGTACGGGCCGCGGGCGCTCGGCCACCGTTCCCTGATGGCGCACCCGGGCCACTCCGCGAACCTGGAGCGGCTCAACGACGTCAAGGGGCGCGAGCAGTTCCGGCCGGTGGCGCCGATGGTGCTGGCCGACCGGGCGGGCCGGATCTTCGACGGGCAGCTGCCCAGCCCGTACATGCTCTTCGTGCACGACGTGGCGAAGGAGTGGCGGGAGCGCATCCCGGCCGTGGTGCATGTGGACGGCACCGCCCGCATCCAGACCGTGGACCCGGCCGACGAGCCGCTGGTGGCGCGGATGCTGGCCGAGTTCGAGCAGCGTACGGGGCTGCCCGTGGTCGTCAACACCAGCCTGAACACCGCGGGGCGGCCGATGGTCGACGACCCGCGGGACGCGCTGGAGTGCTTCGGCTCCACGCCGGTGGACCTGCTGGCGATCGGTCCGTTCGCGGTGCGGCGGGAGGAGTTCTTCGCCGCCGGGAACCGCTCGGCGCGGCGCCCGGCCGAGGTGCTGTCGTTCCCGTCCGGCCATGAGGAGACGCTGGCGCCCGCCTCGTACGACCGGCTGGCGGAGACCGCGTCCCTGCCGGTCACCGGGCCGGTCGCGGGCAGCGGTGAGGAGGCGGTCCGATGACCTCGCCGTCCACCGACTACGTGGTGGTGATCCCGACGCTCGGGCGCCCCAGCCTGACGGCGTGCCTGGAGGCGCTGGCCGCGGCCGAGGGGCCGCCGCCGCTCCAGGTCGTGCTGGTGGACGACCGGGCGCTGGACGACTGCACCCCGCTGCCCGCCGGGATCCCGGAGGCGCTGCGCGACCGGACGAAGGTCGTCCCGGGCTGCGCGCGCGGCCCGGCGGCGGCGCGTAACGCGGGCTGGCGGGCCGCGGACGCCACGCCGTGGGTGGTCTTCCTGGACGACGACGTGGTGCCGGGCCCCACCTGGGGTACGGACCTGGCCGCCGACCTCGCCGCCGCGTCGCCGCGTACGGCCGGGATCACCGCGCGGATCGCCGTGCCGGTGCCCGTCGACCGCCGCTCGACGGACTGGGAGCGCAACACCGCGGGGCTGGCCACCGCCAAGTGGATCACCGCGGACATGGCGTACCGGCGGGACGCGCTGGAGTCCGTGGACGGCTTCGACGAGCGGTTCCGGCGCGCCTTCCGGGAGGACGCCGATCTGGCGCTGCGGGTGCTGGCGGCCGGCTGGGCGCTGGCGTCCGGCACCCGCCGCACCACGCACCCGGTGCGCCCGGCCGACCGCTGGGTCTCCGTACGGCTCCAGGCGGGCAACGCCGATGACGTGCTGATGACGCGTCGGCACGGCCGGGACTGGTGGCACCACGCGGACGCGCCGCGCGGCCGGTTGCCGTGGCATCTGGCGGTGACGGCCGCGGCGGGCGCCTCGCTGCTCTGTGCGGCGGCCGGGCGACGGCGGACGGCGGCGGTGCTGGCCGGGCTGTGGCTGGGCGGTACGGCGGAGTTCGCGTGGGCGCGGATCGCGCCGGGGCCGCGGACCCGGGACGAGGTGGTGACGATGGCGGTGACCAGCGCGCTGATCCCGCCGTCGGCCGCCGGGCACTGGCTGCGCGGTCTGGTGCGGCACCGCCGGGTGGCGCCGCTGAGCGTGCGCCCGGCGCCCGTGATGCCGGAGGCTCTGCCGGAGCCGGTGCCGGAGCGGGTGTAGCCGGTGAACAGGTATCAGGATGCTGCGCCGGGCGCCCGTGGGGCGACGGCGGTCGTGGACCCGGCGGCGGAGCGCGAGGAGGCCGGGCGCCTGTGGCTGTACGGGCCGGGGCGGCAGACCCCCGAGCGGGTGCCGGTCCCCACCCGGGTGCCGTCCGGCGACGCGGGCCCGCTGGAGGCGGTGCTCTTCGACCGGGACGGGACGCTGGTGACCGATGTGCCGTACAACGGCGACCCGTCGCTGGTGGAGCCGATGCCCGGCGCACTGGAGGCCGTGGCCGCCTTGCGGGCCCGCGGCCTGATGGTGGGCGTGGTGAGCAACCAGTCCGGCGTCGCGCGCGGGCTGCTGACGGGTGCTCAGGTCGGGTCCGTACGGCAGGAAGTCGACGCGCGGTTCGGGCCGTTCGACGTGTGGGCGGTGTGCCCGCACGGGCCCGGGGACCGCTGCGGCTGCCGCAAACCCGCGCCCGGCCTGGTCCTCGCCGCCTGCGCGCACCTCGGCGTCTGCCCCGCGCGTACCGCCGTGGTCGGCGACATCGGCGCGGACGTGGGCGCGGCGCGGGCCGCCGGGGCGCGCGGGGTGCTCGTCCCGACGCCGATGACGCGGGCCGAGGAGGTCGTCGCGGCACGCGAGTACGCGCGCGATCTGCCGGGCGCCGTACGGCTGTTGCTGGGCGGCCCTGGCCCCGGAGAGGGCGCGGCATGACCTCGGCCCCGCGGACGCTCGTGGTCCGGCTGGACAGCGCGGGTGATGTGCTGCTGGCCGGTCCGGCGGTACGTGCCGTGGCGGCGGGCTCGTCGTACACCGCGCTGCTGTGCGGCCCGCTGGGCGAGCGCGCGGCGCGGCTGCTGCCCGGCGTGGACGAGGTGATCGTGCACGACGCGCCGTGGGTCGGCCTGCGGCCCGCGCCGGTGGACCGGCAGGTCACGAGGGAGCTGGTGGACACCCTGGCGGCGGGCCGGTTCGACCGGGCGCTGGTGCTCGTCTCGTACCACCAGAGCCCGCTTCCTGCCGCGCTGCTGCTCAAACTCGCCGGGGTCGGCTGGGTCGCGGCGGACAGCGTGGACTACCCCGGCGCGCTGCTGGACCTGCGGCACCACCGCAAGCCGCACCGGCACGAGGCCGAAGCGGCGCTGGACCTCGCGCGGGACGCCGGGTTCGCCCTGCCGCCCGGCGACGACGGCGCCCTCGGCGTCCTGCCGCCCCCCGACACCTCTCCCCTGACCGGCTCCGACCCGTACGTGGTGCTGCACCCGGGCGCGGCGGTACCGGCCCGCGCCTGGAGTGCCGCGCGGGCGGCGCGGGCGGCGGGCGCGCTGAGCGCGGCGGGGCACCGCGTCGTCGTCACCGGCGGGCCCGGCGAACGGGAGCTGACCGCCGCCGTCGCAGGGCGCCACGCGCTGGACCTCGGCGGGCGCACCGACGTGCACCAGCTCGCCGGGGTACTGGCGGGCGCGCGGGCCGTGGTCGTCGGCAACACCGGCCCCGCGCACCTGGCCGCCGCCGTGCGCACGCCGGTCGTCTGCCTGTTCGCGCCGGTGGTGCCCGCGCGGCTGTGGGCGCCGTACGGCGTGCCGCACGTCCTGCTGGGCGACCAGGACGCGCCGTGCGCGGGCAGCCGCGCCCGGCGCTGCCCGGTGCCGGGACACCCCTGTCTCGACACGGTCAGCGACACCGCGCTGCTCGCCGCCGTGTCCCGGCTGACCGGCCCCGGACGGCCGTCGGTGCCGTCCGCGCCCGGCCGTACGGACCGTTCCGTAGCGGCTCCCGACGACACCGAACGAGGTGCGACTGTATGAACATCCTGCTCTGGCATGTCCACGGATCGTGGACAACCGCGTTCGTCCAGGGGCCGCACACCTATCTGGTGCCGGTCACCCCGGACCGGGGACCCGACGGGCTGGGCCGCGCCCGTACCTTCCCGTGGCCCGAATCGGTGGTGGAGAAGACCCCGGCGGAGCTGCGGCACGCCCCGGTCGACCTGGTCGTGCTGCAACGGCCGCACGAGGCGGAGCTGGCGGAACGCTGGCTGGGCGGGCGCCGCCCCGGCCGGGACGTGCCCGCCGTCTACCTGGAGCACAACGCGCCGGACGGCGACGTGCCGCACACCCGCCACCCGTACGCCGACCGGGACGACCTGGTGCTGGTGCACGTCACCCACTTCAACCGGCTGTTCTGGGACAACGGCGGCACCCGTACGGAAGTGATCGAGCACGGCATCGTCGACCCCGGCCACCAGTACACCGGCGCCGTCGAGCGCGCCGCCGTCGTGGTCAACGAGCCGGTCCGGCGCGGCCGTACGGTCGGCACCGACCTGCTGCCCGAACTGTCGGCCGCCGCCCCGCTGGACGTCTTCGGCATGCGCACCGACGGGCTCGCCGAGCACCTCGGGCTGCCACCGGACCGCTGCCGCACGGCCGACCTCCCACAGGCCGAACTGCACGCCGCCATGGCGCAGCGGCGGCTCTACCTGCACCCGGTGCGCTGGACCTCCCTCGGCCTGTCGCTGCTGGAGGCCATGCACCTGGGCATGCCGGTGGTGGCCCTGGCCACCACCGAAGCCGCCGAAGCGGTACGGCCCGGCACCGGCACGCTCTCCAACCGGCCCGAAGTCCTGGCCCGCGCCGCCCGGACGTACCTGGAGGACCCCGACGCGGCGGCCGAGGACGGCGCGCGGGCCCGCCAGGCCGCCCTGGAGCGCTACGGGCTCAAGCGCTTCCTGCACGACTGGGAGCGTCTGATCACGGAGGTGCAGAGATGACCACCCCTCTGGGCGCCACCCGGCGCCTGTCCGTCGCGCTCGTGTCCGAGCACGCCAGTCCGCTGGCGGTGCTCGGCGGCGTCGACGCGGGCGGGCAGAACGTCCATGTCGCGCGCCTGGCCGGCGCGCTGGCCGACCGGGGACACCGGGTGACGGTGTACACCCGGCGGGACGCCGCCGACCTGCCGGACGAGACGGTGCTGCGGCCCGGCGTCCGGGTCCGGCACGTCCCCGCCGGGCCGCCCCGGCACGTGCCCAAGGACTCCCTGCTGCCGTACATGACGGCGTTCGGCGACTTCCTGGCCGCCGAATGGCGGGTACGGGCGCCGGACCTGGTCCACTCGCACTTCTGGATGTCCGGCCTGGCCGCGCTCCGGGCGACCCGCGAACTGGGGCTGCCGCTGGCCCACACGTACCACGCGCTGGGCACCGTCAAGCGGCGCCACCAGGGCGACGCCGACACCAGCCCGCGCACCCGCGTCACCAGCGAGGCCGAGGTGGGCGAGGGCTGTGCCCGGGTGATCGCCACCTGCCGGGACGAGGTCACCGAGCTGGGCCGGATGGGCATCGGCGACGGCAAGGTCAGTGTGGTGCCGTGCGGGGTGGACACCGCGCGCTTCACACCGGACGGACCGGTCGCCGACCACAGTGCGCACCACCCGCTGCTGCTCCAGCTCGGCCGGCTCGTCCCGCGCAAGGGCGCCGAGGTGTCCGTCGCCGCGCTGGCCCGGCTGCCCGAGGCTCGGCTCGTCATCGCCGGCGGGCCGCCCGCCGACCTGCTCGACGCGGACCCGGAGGTACGGCGGCTGCGCGAACTGGCCCGCGCCGCCGGGGTGGCCGACCGGGTGAGCTTCATCGGCGGCGTGCCCTGCGAGGACGTACCGCCGCTGCTGCGCGCCGCCGACGTGGTGCTGTGCCCGGCGGACTACGAGCCGTTCGGCATCGTGCCGCTGGAGGCGATGGCCTGCGGCACGCCGGTGGTGGCCACCGCCGTCGGCGGGCAGCTGGACACCGTGGCCGACCCGGACTGCGGGCGGCTGGTGCCGCCGCGCGATCCGGCCGCGCTGGCCCACGCGGTCGGCGAACTGCTCATGGACGGCGAACTGCGGGCCGCCTGCGGTGCCGCGGGCCGCCGCCGCGTACTGGCCCGGTACGGCTGGGACCAGGTCGCGGCCGGCACCGAAGTCGTCTACCGCGGCGTGCTGAGCCCGCGGCCCGCCGTCACCGAGGTGGCCTGACCGCCGCCCCGCGGCCCCGCCCCGGCCGACCGTCCTACGCCCTGTCCCCGCCGCAGACGTGTGAAGGAGGTGCGGGCCCCCGGCGCCACCGGCGCCCTCCCGGGAGCCCGACGACCATGAGCCATCCTCTCGACGCCGCCCACCGCCACTGCCAGTCGCTCCAGGAGGCGGTGCACCAGCTGCGCCGCCGCCACCTGCGCCGGATAGCCGAGTGGGGGAACCACCTCGGCGCCGTGCTGCCGGTGGGCGGCCGGCTGCTCGCCGCGGGCAACGGCGGCAGCGCCGCCCAGGCCCAGCACCTGACGGCCGAACTCGTCGGCCGCTACCAGCACGACCGCCCCGCCTACTCGGCGATCTCGCTGCACGCCGAGACCTCCAGCGTCACCGCCATCGGCAACGACTACGGTTTCGAGCAGGTCTACGCCCGGCAGGTGGCCGCCCATGGCCGCCCCGGCGACGTACTCCTGCTGCTGTCCACCTCCGGCCGCAGCGGCAACCTGCTGGCTGCCGCCGAGACCGCCCGGGACGCCGAACTGCGCGTGTGGGCACTGACCGGGCCCCGGCCCAATCCCCTGGCGGACGCCGCCGACGAGGCGGTGTGCGTGGATTCCCCCAGCAGCGCGACGGTGCAGGAAGCGCACCTGATCGCGGTGCACATTCTGTGCGAGCACTTCGACGCGGTCAGCGCCGCGCCGGCCTCTCCTTCCGCGCCGGCCGCCGCGGACGTTCCGCTGGAGGCCGCGGTGGTGGAGCGGGATGGTGCGCTGTGAACGCCGCCCAGCCTGATCCCGATTCCCGGAGGCGGCCATGAGCACCCGTCAGCCCCTCGCCGTCGTGGGGGACGTACTACTGGACCGGGACATCGACGGGGAGTCCTCGCGGCTGGCTCCGGACGCGCCCGCCCCGGTGGTGGACGTCGCCGACGACCGCAGCCGGCCGGGCGGTGCGGGACTCGCCGCCGCGCTCGCCGCGCGCTCGGGACGCGAGGTGGTCCTGATCGCCGCGCTGGGCCAGGACCCGGCGAGCGAGGCGGTACGGCGCGCGCTGCGCGACGTCGTACGCCTGGCGGAGATCCCCCTGGACGGGCAACTGCCGCAGAAGACACGGGTGATGGCCTCCGGACGCCCCCTGGTGCGGTTCGACTGCGGCGGCGGGCGGCCGGGAGAGCCCGGGCCCGAGGTGCGCGAGGCGCTCGCCGGAGCGCGTGCCGTCCTCGTCGCCGACTACGGGCGGGGTACCGCGGCGGCAGTACGTGACCTGCTCGCCGACGTGGCACACCGGGTGCCGCTGCTGTGGGACCCGCACCCGAAGGGCGATCCGCCCGTGCCGGGCGCGCGGCTGGTCACGCCCAACGCGTCCGAGGCGCGCGCGCTGACCTCCGGCGAGGACCGGTCGCTGCACGCCTGTGCCGTACGGGGCGCCCAACTGGCCGCCGAATGGCAGGCCGCGGCCGTCGCGGTGACGCTCGGCGCGCGCGGCGCGCTGCTGGCCAGGGCGGGCAGCGACTCGCCGATGCTGGTACCCGCGCCGTACCGGGCCGACGGCGACCCGTGCGGGGCGGGCGACTGCTTCGCCGCCACGGCGGCCGCCGCGCTGGCCGACGGCGCGCTGCCCGAGGAAGCCGTACAGCGGGCAGTCGCCGAGGCCGCCGCCTTCGTCGCGGCGGGCGGCGCGGGCAACCGTGCGCTGTGGCGCACCGCGCCGGTGGAACGGCCGGCGGCGGCGCGGCCCGCCGACCCGTTCGAACTGGCCCGGTCCGTACGGGCCAGAGGAGGCACGGTGGTCGCCACCGGCGGCTGCTTCGACCTGCTGCACGCCGGGCACGTCGGCCTGCTGGAGAGTGCCCGGCGGATCGGTGACTGCCTCATCGTCTGCGTCAACTCCGACGCGTCCGTCACCCGCCTCAAGGGCCCGGGACGGCCGCTGACCCGGGCGGCGGACCGCACCCGCGTGCTGGCCGGGCTGGGCAGCGTCGACGCCGTCGCGGTGTTCGAGGAGGACTCGCCCGTCGAACTGCTGCGGCGGCTGCGGCCCGACGTATGGGTCAAGGGCGGCGACTACTCGGTGGACGCGCTGCCGGAGGCGGCCACGCTGCGGGAGTGGGGCGGCCAGGCGCTCGTCCTGCCGTACCTGGACGGCAGGTCCACGACCGCGCTGGCCCGGCGCGCGGCCCGCGCCGCCGCGCCGGGGCCCGAGGTCCGCTCGTGACCGCGCGGACGGCCGGACCGCCCGGCACGGTGGCCGCGCCGGACGCCCCGCGGGTGGGCATCGTCATGATCACCCGGGACCGGCGCGAGCGCCTGCTCGGGACGCTGGAACGGATCACCCGGCTGCCCGAGGAGCCGCCGGTGGTGGTCGTGGACAACGGCTCGTCGGACGGCACCGCGGCCGCCGTGCACGAGCGCTTCCCCGCCGTACGGGTCCTGACGCCCGGCCACAACCTCGGCGCGGTCGGCCGTACGTACGGGGCCGCCGCGCTCGACACGCCGCTCGTGGCGTTCAGCGACGACGACTCCTGGTGGGAGCCGGGCGCCCTGGCGCGGGCCGCCGAGGTGTTCGCGGCGCACCCACGGCTGGGGCTGGCCGCCGCCGCGACCCTGGTCGGCCCGGACGCCGGCCCCGACCCGCTCAACGACGTGCTCGCCGCCTCCCCGCTGGGCCACGAACCCGACCTGCCGGGCCCGTCCGTGCTCGGCTTCCTGGGCTGCGCCGCCGTCGCCCGCCGCGACGCGTTCCTGGAGGTCGGCGGCTACCACCCCGTACTCCACTTCGGCGCCGAGGAATCGCTGCTGGCCCTGGACCTGGAGGCGGCCGGCTGGGGCGTCGCCTACTGCCCCGCGCTCATCGCCCGCCACCAGCCCGACGGCGCGGGCGGCGCACCGCGTCCAGGCCGCGCCGCCCAAGTACGCCGCAACGTCCTGCTCACCGCGTGGCTACGCCGCCCACTGCGACACGCCGTCGCACACACCGCACGACTGGCGCTGGAAGGCCGCACGGACCCGACGGCCCGGCTGGCACTGACTGGAGCCGTACGACGCCTGCCGGCCGCCCTCGCGCGCCGCCGGGCACTGCCCGCGCTGGTGGAGGCCCGCGTGCGGGTGTTGGAAGGGGCGGGGTGAGGGGG
>NZ_LGCW01000318.1:0-37310 GCF_001279365.1 Streptomyces sp. NRRL F-5755
CCAACAACCTGCTCCCGGCTCCCACCCCGCACCCGGCTCCCAACCCGACCCCCATTCCGCTCCCAGCCCCCTTCCCCCTCCCCTCCCCCCCCCCTCGCCCGCATCCCTCCGCCCCCGCCTGGAGGCCGCCTGGCTGGGGCGGGCGGCCGGGTGTCTGCTCGGCAAGCCGGTCGAGACGCTGCCGCTGGCCGGCATCCGCGCCCTCGCCCGCGCCACCGGCAACTGGCCGCTGCGCGACTGGTTCACGGAAGTCGGCCTGGACCCGGCCACCGCCGCCCGGTATCCGTGGCACGGCCACAGCCGCGCGACCTCGCTCGCCGAGAACATCGACGGCATGCCCGAGGACGACGACCTCGACCTCCCCGTGCTCGGGCTGCTCCTCCTCCAGCGGTACGGCCACGGCTTCCGCACCACCGACGTGGCCCGGCTCTGGCTGGACGAGCTGCCCGCGGGGCGGACGTTCACCGCGGAGCGTGTGGCGTACCGCAATCTCCTGGACGGCATCGAGCCGCCGCACACCGCGACCCACCGCAACCCGTTCCGGGAGTGGATCGGCGCGCAGATCAGGGCGGACGTCTTCGGCTGGACCCGCCCCGGCGATCCGGCCGGGGCCGCGGAGGCCGCCTGGCGGGACGCGACGCTCACGCACACCGCCAACGGTGTGTACGGCGAGATGTTCGCGGCGGCCACCATCGCCGCGGCGGCGGGCGGCCGTACCGACGTGCACGGCTGTCTGCGGGCCGGGCTCGCCGTCGTACCCGGACGGTCCCGCCTGGCCCACGCCGTACGGTTCGGCATCGAGGCGGCGCGCGCCGAACCCACCGGGTCGGACGCCGGTTTCGCGGACGTCGTGGACCGGCTGCACCGCGCGTACGGTCACCTCCACTGGGTGCACGTCGTCCCGAACGCGGCCCTGCTCGCCGCCGCCCTCACCCACGCGGACGGTGCCTTCCCCGGCTCCGTGTGCCGGGTGGTGTCCGGCGGCTGGGACACCGACTCGAACGGCGCGACGGCCGGCTCGGTCGCGGGGCTCCTCGCGGGAGCGCCCGGCGCGCTGCCCGCCCGATGGGCGGCGCCGCTGCGCAACCGGCTCACCACCACCGTCAGCGACCTGAACGGCATCGGCTTCGACGTGCTCGCGGAACGGACGGCGGAACTGGCCGTCAGCCGTACCGCCGCCGCGCGGCCGGAAGACACCTGACCATGAGCGCGAATGCGAGGACCGCCATGCAGCAGCCACCACCCGGCAACCGCCCGCCCACCCCCGCCACCCACGAACCCCAGGCCACCGGCCCCGGCCCCCTGACCGGCCTCCGTGTGCTCGACCTGGCCACCCTCTTCGCCGGGCCGCTGGCCGCCACGCTGCTCGGGGACTTCGGGGCCGAGGTCATCAAAGTCGAGCACCCGCGGCGGCCCGATCCGTCGCGCGGCCACGGTCCCGCCAAGGACGGCGTCGGGCTGTGGTGGAAGCTGCTCGGGCGCAACAAGAAGACGGTCACGCTCGACCTCGCCTCGCCGGGCGGCCGGGACGTCCTGCTCGGCCTGGCCGCCACCGCCGATGTGGTGATCGAGAACTTCCGCCCCGGCACCCTGGAGAAGTGGGGCCTGGGCCCGGCGGAGCTGGCCGCCGCCAACCCGGGGCTGGTGCTGGCCAGGGTCACCGGGTTCGGGCAGTTCGGGCCGTACGCCCACCGCCCCGGCTTCGGCACCCTCGCCGAGGCGATGAGCGGGTTCGCCGCGCTGACCGGCGAGCCGGACGGGCCGCCGACGCTGCCGCCCTTCGGGCTCGCCGACTCCGTCACCGCGCTGACCACCGCGTACGCCGTCATGGCCGCGCTGCGTGGACGCGAGACCACCGGCCGGGGCCAGGTCGTGGACCTGGCGATCATCGAGCCGATGCTGACCGTCCTCGGCGCGCAGCCCCTCTGGTACGACCAGCTCGGCCACATCCAGCCGCGTACCGGCAACCGCTCCGCCAACAGCGCGCCGCGCAACACCTACCGCACCGCCGACGGCACCTGGCTCGCCGTCTCCGCCGCCACCCGGTCCGTGGCGGAGCGGCTGCTGCGCCTGGTCGGCCGCCCGGAGTTCGCCGCCGAGCCGTGGTTCGCGACCGGAGCGGGACGGGCGCGGCACGCCGACGAACTGGACGCGGCGGTGGGCGGCTGGATAGCGCGGCACGGCCGGGAGGAGGTGGTGGCCGCGTTCGAGCGGGCCGAGGCGGCGGTGGCGCCGGTCTGCGACATCCGCGGGGTGATGGAGAACGAGCAGTACCGCGCGCTGGGTTCGATCACCGAGGTGCCGGACGACGAGCTGGGCACGGTCCGGATGCAGAACGTCCTCTTCCGCCTCTCCGCGACGCCCGGCGCCATCCGCTGGGCGGGCCGTCCGCACGGCGCGGACACGGACGCGGTGCTGTCCGGTCTGCTCGGCCTGTCCGCGGAGCGGATCGCGGCCCTGCGCGCGGACGGTGCCGTATGACCGCCACCGCCGTCCCCTCCCCTGCTCCGGCCGCCGTCGTCCCGCCGCTGACCTGGCTGTATGTGCCGGGTGACCGCCCGGCGGTGGTCGCCAAGGCGCTGGTCTCCGGGGCCGACGCGGTGGTGATCGACCTGGAGGACGCGGTCGCCGACGGCCGCAAGTCCTACGCCCTGCGGGCCACCGCCGAACTCCTCACCGAACCGCGCCCCGTCGGCCCCGCCCCGGCCCCGGCGATCCACGTCCGGGTCAACGCGCTCACCGGCCCGCGCGCCGCAACGGAGATCCGGACGCTCGCGGGGCTGCCCACGCTGGCCGGACTGCGGCTGCCCAAGGTGAGCGGGGCCGCCGACGTCCGCCGCGCCGCGGCCTGGGCCGCGGCGGACCGCGCCGGGCACGCGGTGCCTCCGCTGTACGCGCTGCTCGAATCCGCCCTCGGCGTGGAGAACGCCTTCGCCGTCGCCACCGCGCACCCGGCGCTGTGCGGGCTCTCCCTGGGCGAGGCCGACCTGCGGGCCGAGCTGGGCATACAGGACGAGGACGGGCTCGGCTGGGCCCGCGGCCGTACGGTCATCGCCGCCCGCGCGGCCGGGCTGCCGCCTCCGCCGCAGTCCGTGTTCCCCGACCTACGCGACACGGCGGCGCTGGCGCTCTCCTGCGCGCGGGGCCGGGCCCTGGGCTTCCTCGGCCGCGCCGCGCTGCACCCGCGCCAGCTCCCGGTGATCGAGCGGGCCTATCTGCCCACCGCCGAGGAGATCGAACGGGCCGGGGAGACGGTACGGGCGGCGGCCGGTCAGCCCGGTGCCTGCGCCCTGCCGGACGGCCGCTTCGTCGATCCCGCGGTGGTCGCCGCCGCCCACCGCACCCTCGCGCTGGCGGACCGCCGGCCCCGGCACGCGGGGGATCACCGACCACCGTACGGGGCAGCCCACCGACCGCCGTACGAGGCCGCCCCGTGAACCCGGTACGGGGCCGCCCCGTCAGCCCCCCGGACACGGCGAAGGCCGCCCCGACCCCACCGGGTCGGGACGGCCTCCGTCGAGCAGGGGCGGCGCGCCGCCGTACGTCAGGACTCCTCGCCGCTCCGGCTTCCGCCGCTCCGGCTTCCGGACCCGGCGTCCTTCGTCAGCTTCGCGGCGCCATTGGCCACGCTCTCCTTGCCGCTGCCCGCGGCCTTGGGGGCCCCGGCCTTCTTGGGCCTCTTGTCCCCGGCGCTCTTGGCGGCCTTGGCGTCCGTGTCCGCGCTCGCGTCCTTGCCGTCCGCCGTCGCCGCGCCGTCCGTGACCGCGTCCTGCGCCTCCGGCTCGACGACCTCCTCGCGGCCCGGCACCTTCTTCGCCGAGATCACGATGTAGAGGACGGACAGCACCAGGCCGATGAGCGCGGTCCACACGTTCAGGCGCAGGCCCAGGATGTGGTGGGCCTCGTCGACCCGCATGTACTCGATCCAGGCGCGGCCGGCGCAGTAGGACGCCACGTACAGCGCGAAGGCCCGTCCGTGTCCCAGCTTGAAGCGCTTGTCGGCCCAGATCACGAGCAGCGCGACACCGATGCACCACAGCGACTCGTACAGGAACGTCGGGTGGTAGGTGCCGCCGATCCGGCCGACGGACGGGTCGTCGCTGATCTTGAGCGCCCACGGGAGGTCGGTGGCGCGGCCGTACAGCTCCTGGTTGAACCAGTTGCCCCAGCGGCCGATCGCCTGGCCCAGGGCAAGGCCCGGCGCCAGCGCGTCCATGTACGCGGGCAGCGGGATGCCGCGGCGGCGGCAGCCGATCCAGGCACCCACCGCGCCGAGCGCGACGGCGCCCCAGATGCCGAGGCCGCCCTCCCAGACCTTGAAGGCGTTGAGGGGGTGGCCGCCCTTGCCGAAGTACGGCTCATACGTCGTGATGACGTGGTAGAGGCGGCCTCCGACGAGCCCGAAGGGCACGGCCCACACGGCGATGTCCGCGACCGTCCCGGAGCGGCCGCCGCGCTGGATCCAGCGCTTGTTGCCGAGCCAGACGCCGACGAAGACGCCGATGATGATGCAGAAGGCGTAGCCGCGCAGGGGGATCGGGCCGAGGTGTACGACACCCGTCGAGGGGCTGGGAATGAATGCGAGGTCCATGGCAGGGATGACGCTACCGCGCCAGGTGGGCGCGGCGACAACCCACCCGGCTACGGCTGTGTAACGACCGTCACTGCCGGCGGTCGATTACGGGCACGACGGTTACGGGGACGGTCACGCGGCCGGGTGAAGCCCCCGCCGGGCCGGGCCCGCCGGTCACGGAGCCGGGGCCCGGCCGTCCGTGCTCCCGTCCGTGTCCCTTCCGGTGTGCCCGGCACCGGCCCCGGCGCTGTGCCCCGTACCGGCGCCTGCGCCATGCCCGGTTCCGGCACCGTGGCCCGCCCCGGCGCCGTGTCCCGCTCCGGCAGTCGTTCCAGCACCCGCGGAGTGCCCGGACGCGTTGCCCGCCGAGGAGCCCGCCGAGGAACCTGCGGAGGCGCCCGCCGAGCCACCCCCGCTCTCCGCAGAGCCGCCGCCGGACCTCACGCCGGACGGCTTGTCCCCGGGCGCGCCGCCCGCCTTCTTGTCCTTCGCGGCGTCCCGGACCTTCTGCTTGAGCCCGTCGGGGGTGAGGTTCTTGTCCTCCGCGAGGTTCTTGCCGTTGAGCAGGACGGTCGGGGTGCCGCGGTGGCCGGAGTTGGTGAAGGCGGAGTTGGACTTGTACACGAAGTCCGTGTAGGTGCCCTTGTTGACGCACTGGGTGAAGGTGTCGCTGACCAGCCCGTTCACCTTGCCGGCCAGCTCGATCAGGTACTTCTTGTCCGAGAACCGGTCCTGCTGCTCCGGCGGCTGGTTCTCGTAGAGCACATCGTGGTATTCGCGGAAGCGGCCCGCGTCCTGGGCGCAGAGCGCGGCGTTGGCGGCGGTGACCGATCCCTTGCCGCCCATGCTGCCGTCGATGATCGTCGCGAGGTGGTAGTCGGTCTTGAGCTGGCCGGCGTCCTCCAGTTCGTGGACGGCGCCGCGGAAGCCCTTCTCGAACTGGGCGCACGCGGGGCAGCGGAAGTCCTCCCACACGGTGAGCGTGGACGGGGCCTCCTTCTTGCCGACCGGCACCGCGGGCTTGTCGCTGTCCTGCGTGCCCTTGGGCAGGGCCACCTTGCCGCTGCCGGAGTCGTCGTCGCCCGAGGAGGCCGCCCATACGCCGATGCCACCGGCCACGGCCAGCACCACCACCACCGCTCCGGCGACCTTCAGCTGCCGGCCGCGGCGCTCGCGTTCCTTCTCCTTCGCGCGCTGGGCCTGCAGCCGTTCACGGGCGCTGTTCTTTTTGTCTTGATTGTTCTGGCTCACGCCCCTGAACAACGAAGCGGAGGGGCGCCGTCGCACCCCTCCGCCGCGTTCTTCGTCCTAACGAGGGACGCGCGTCAGCCGCGCTTGCGCACGCCCGCCGCCAGTTCGCCCGCCAGCTCGCGGACCCCCGCGAGGCCGGCTTCCAGGTCGTCCCCGGCGTCCAGCAGCCGCTTGACGAAGGCCGACCCGACAATGACGCCGTCCGCGAACTGCGCGACCTCGGCGGCCTGTTCGGCGTTCGAGACGCCGAGGCCGACGCAGACCGGCAGCTCGGTGGTGGCACGGGTGCGCCGCACCAGGTCCTGCGCCTCGCGGCCGACCGACTCACGGGTGCCCGTGACGCCCATCAGCGAGGCCGCGTACACGAACCCGCTGCCCGCCTCGGTGATCTTCGCCAGGCGTTCGTCCCGGCTGCTCGGCGCGACCACGAACACGGTGGCCAGGCCGTGCTGTTCGGCCGCCGCACGCCACACCCCGGACTCCTCGACCGGCAGGTCGGGCAGGATGCAGCCGGCGCCGCCCGCCGCGGCCAGGTCGGCGGCGAAGCGCTCGGCCCCGTACGCGTCCACCGGGTTCCAGTACGTCATGCACAGCACCGGCGCGCCGGTCGCGGCGTGCACCTCGCCGACCGTACGGATGACGTCCTTGATCTTGACGCCGCCGCGCAGCGCGATGTCGTCGGCGGTCTGGATGACCGGGCCGTCCAGGACCGGGTCGCTGTGCGGCAGCCCGATCTCGACGATGTCGCAGCCGCCCTCGATCATCGCGGTGACGGCCCGTACGCCGCCGTCCACGGTCGGGAAGCCGGCCGGCAGATACCCGACCAGCGCGGCCCGGTTCTCCTCCCTGGCCGCGGCCAGGGTGCTGCTGAGCAGTCGGACGTTGCCCGCCATCACTTCGTCCCCTCGTCGTGCGCGCCGAGCGCGGTGTCCGTGGCGTCGGTGTCGTCGGCCTCCACCGTGGCGTCGGCGGGCGCCCCGTACAGCCCGAAGTAGCGGGCCGCGGTGTCCATGTCCTTGTCGCCGCGCCCGGACAGGTTGACCAGGATCAGCCCGTCCTTGCCCAGTTCGCGGCCGATCTCCAGCGCGCCCGCCAGCGCGTGGGCACTCTCGATGGCCGGGATGATGCCTTCGGTCCGCGACAGCAGCCGCAGCGCCTGCATGGCCGCGTCGTCGGTGACGGCCCGGTATTCGCCGCGGCCGGTGTCCTTGAGGTAGGAGTGCTCCGGCCCGATGCCCGGGTAGTCCAGCCCCGCGGAGATCGAGTACGGCTCGGTGATCTGCCCGTCCTCGTCCTGGAGGACGTAGGAGCGGGAGCCGTGCAGGATGCCGGGGGTGCCCTCGGTGAGGGTGGCGGCGTGCTCGCCGGTCTCGACGCCGTGGCCGCCGGGTTCGCAGCCGACGAGCCGTACGGAGGTGTCCGGGATGAACGCGTGGAAGAGGCCGATGGCGTTGGAGCCACCGCCGACGCAGGCCACCGCGGCGTCCGGGAGGCGCCCGGCGCGCTCCAGGATCTGGCGGCGCGCCTCGACGCCGATGACCCGGTGGAAGTCGCGGACCAGGGCCGGGAAGGGGTGCGGTCCGGCGACGGTGCCGAAGAGGTAGTGGGTGCGGTCGACGTTGGCGACCCAGTCCCGGAACGCCTCGTTGATGGCGTCCTTGAGGGTGCGGCTGCCGGATTTCACGGCGATGACCTCGGCGCCGAGCATCCGCATCCGGGCGACGTTCAGGGCCTGGCGCTCGGTGTCGATCTCGCCCATGTAGATGGTGCATTCGAGGCCGAACAGGGCGCAGGCGGTGGCGGTGGCCACGCCGTGCTGGCCCGCGCCGGTCTCGGCGATGACGCGGGTCTTGCCCATGCGCCGGGTGAGCAGCGCCTGCCCCAGCACGTTGTTGATCTTGTGCGAGCCGGTGTGGTTCAGGTCCTCGCGCTTGAGGAAGATCCGGGCGCCGCCGGCATGTTCGGCGAACCGCGGCACCTCGGTCAGGGCGCTGGGCCGCCCGGTGTAGTTGACCATCAGGTCGTTCAGCTCGGCGGCGAAGGCCGGGTCCGCCTTGGCCTTCTCGTACTCGGCGGCCACCTCGTCCACCGCGGCGACCAGCGCCTCGGGGATGAACTTGCCGCCGAAGTCACCGAAGTAGCCTCCGGCGTTCGGGACCTGACCGTCCGGGTCCGGGATGAAGAAGTCAGAAGACATCCGACGTACTCCTCGATGCGGGGCCTGCGCCCCGGAAGTGTGGATATACGGGCATCACGGTGTGCGGTGCGCCCTGCGTCCCCTCGCGCGGATACGGCGCGGGGTGGGGCGGGGCCGCGGGGCGCTGCGCGTGCCACGGCCTGCGACGGCCCGTCCGGGGCACCCCCGCCGCGCGGGCAGGGGTCGGGACGGAACGGCGTACAGGCCGACAAGGCGAGAACGAGCCGGCGCCGGGGACGAAACCCCCGTAAGGGGATCAATCACCCGCGCTCGGCAACGAGCGGCTACAGCGCGCCGTTACGACGCCATCGCCGGCCGTTGATCTGGCCCGGCTCCGCGCCGATGTGATACCTGACCCGCCGCCCGCGCACCCGGCGCGCCGGCGCGCGGCAGCCGCGCGGCCGGCACCCGCGCCCCAGCGCCGCATGCGGATCGCGCACGGCACCAGCCGCGGCGAGCACGCCGGCCGGGCCCGGGAGCGGTCCCGGGCCGGGGCGGTGGAGGCGGGCGGTGGTCATGGGGAGGGGGTCAGCCCCGTCCGTGCCGGATGGCGGGGTGCGAGCCGGCCGCGACCAGGTCGGCGACGGCGGTCTTCGGGTCCTTGCCGGTGACCAGCGACTCGCCCACCAGGACGGCGTCGGCGCCCTCGTTGGCGTAGGCGATCAGGTCGTGCGGCCCGCGCACACCGGATTCGGCGATCTTGACGATGTGGTCGGGGATCTCCGGCGCGATGCGCGCGAAGTTCCCGCGGTCCACTTCGAGGGTCTTCAGGTTGCGGGCGTTGACCCCGATGACGCGCGCACCGGCGTCCACGGCGCGCTGCGCCTCCTCCTCGTCGTGCACCTCGACCAGCGGCGTCAGGCCGATCGACTCGGCGCGCTCGATGAGCGAGACCAGCGCCTCCTGCTCCAGCGCGGCGACGATCAGCAGCGCCAGGTCGGCGCCGTACGCACGGGCCTCCCACAGCTGGTAGGCGGTGACGATGAAGTCCTTGCGCAGGACGGGGATGTCGACCCGGGCCCGGACGGCCTCCAGGTCGGCGAGCGAGCCGCCGAACTTGCGCTGCTCGGTCAGTACGGAGATGACGGCCGCGCCGCCCGCTTCGTAGTCGGCGGCCAGGCCGGCCGGGTCGGCGATGGCGGCGAGCGCGCCCTTGGACGGGCTGGAGCGCTTGACCTCGCAGATCACCGTGACGCTGTCGCCCTTGAGGGCCGCGGCGCCGTCCTTGGCCGGGCGCGCCTTGAGGGCCCGCTCCTTGAGCTCGTCGAGGCCGACGCGCGCCTGCCGCTCGGCGAGGTCGGCGCGGACTCCCTCGATGATCTCGTCGAGCACACTCACGCGAGCGGCCTCCTTCTTGAGCGGTGGAGGGTGGCAGCCGGCCTCCCGGCCGGTGTCGCCCTGTCAGGCTCTCCGATGGTATCCGGCAAGGGGCAAAGGTCTCACATCCGGTTGACGGCGGTCCCATCAGGTGGACGGCCACGGCTCTGGCGCGTACGCAAAACAGCAGGTCAGGAGCGCTATACCCAGCTTACGTGAGCAGTCTCGCCACGCCCGGCGCAGGCGCCTCACCACACCCCTGTACGGCTGATCCGCTACGGGGACAGCCCCGCCCCGAACGGAAGATTGCGGACCACCGTGAACACGAGCAGCAGCCCGCCCAGCGCCCACCAGTGGGCAGCCCGGAGCCGCGGTCCCGCCGTGGGGCGGCCGCGCGCGGCCCGTACGGTCCAGGCCGCCCAGAAGAGCGCGAAGGCCGCGTAACCGGCGACCGCGAGGAGATTCGCGCCCGCTGCCGTGACCGGTTCGCCGTGCGCGACGGCGTACGCGCTGCGCAGACCGCCGCAGGCCGGGCAGTAGAGACCGGTCAGGTCGAGCAGCGGGCACACCGGGTAGTGGCCGGGTTCGTTGGGATCGACGGCGCCCACAAAGGCGAAGGCGGCGGCGACGGCCGCCAGCGTGCCGAGCGGCGCCCGCAGCCGCCGGGCGGGGCCGGGTACGGAAACCGGCCCGCTGACCGGGCCCACCGGTTCACTCACGGTGCCGATGGTGCTGCCGTACGGGGATCGGCGCAGCTTGCGGGCGGCCGTCCGGGTGACGGCGCAGCAGCCCGTACGGGAAACGGCGCGTCCCCCGGCCTCCGTACGGGTGGTGCCTGGCACCTCGCTCGTACGGGCCGGAAAGCCGCGCCGTCACAGGAGTCGCCGCCGGGCCGGGCCCGGCGAGGGGCTCAGCCCTCCTGGGGCCGGGCCTTGGCCTGGGCGCGCGCCGTCGCGCCCTTCTTGCCCGCCTGGCCCATGCCCATCGCGCTCATCACGCCGCCCGCCACGGCGCCGAGGCCGATCAGGACCATGCCCGCCCAGAACCCGGGCACGTTGGCCAGCACGGTGAAGGCGCCGGCCACGCAGAAGCCGATGAACGAGATGATGACGCCGGTCCAGGCGGCGGGAGTGTGTCCGTGGCCACTGCTCGACATGAGTGCTCCTCGTAGCTTTTTCGCGCCCGGGTCGGGGCGCGGTGATCCCTCGTGCCCATTGTCCCCGATGGCCGGGGGGCGGCCACTACCGGGTCGGGTCCTCGCCCCGGTCCAGGGACTTCCACATCTCTTCCGGCCGGTCCGGGTCGGCGGCGGCCCTGCGGCGCGGCCCGCGGGGTGCGGCGCCGGCCCGCTCGTAGCGCCCGGACATCGCGGGCCACTGGCGCCCGTACAGCAGCGCCAGCACCCCGGCGATCAGCAGCAGGAGGCCGCCGACGACCGCGGCCCAGGGCCAGAAGGTGTGCGAGACGCCGTGCACGCCGGCGTCGGACAGCCCGGTCGCGGTGGCGGCCTTCTCGCGCAGCGCACCGGTGTCGGAGATGCCCAGGTACGCGCCGACGACGGTGCCCAGGCCGCTGAGGGTGAGCAGCGCGGCGACCGCGATCCGGCCCGCCCCGCGCACCGCGAAGAGGGCGACCAGGGCGGCGAGGCCGACGATGGCGAGCGCGCCGGGCACGCCCGTCACGTCCTGGCCCGACGCGGTCTGCGGCAGCTCGCCCTGGGCGACGACGGCGGTGGCCCTGGCCCAGGTGCGGCCGGAGGCCAGCAGGACGACGGCTGCGCCGGCCGCACCGGCGATCAGCGCGAGCGCCAGGCTCTTTCCGCTGCGCGCGGGCTTGGCCGGCGGAGCCGACGCGGATACGGTCGCGCCGGCAGGGGGGTGGTCTACGGCAGTCACGTACACCACTGTACGGAGACGGCGCGCCCGGCCGCCGCCCGCGGTGCCCTCACCCGGCGGCGGCCCGCCCCGGAACCCGGCCCGAGAACGGCGGAACGGCCCTGCTCAGGCCCCCAGCCCATTGGCCGTGTGCACCGCCCGCAGCACCGCCGCCGCCTTGTTGCGGCACTCCGTGTCCTCCGCCACCGGGTCGGAGTCCGCGACGACGCCCGCGCCCGCCTGGACGTACGCCGTGCCGTCCCGCAGCAGCGCGGTGCGGATCGCGATGGCGGTGTCGGAGTCGCCGGCGAAGTCCAGGTAGCCCACGCAGCCGCCGTACAGGCCGCGCCGGCTGGGCTCCAGCTCCTCGATGATCTGCATCGCGCGCGGCTTCGGGGCCCCCGAGAGGGTGCCGGCGGGGAAGCAGGCGGTGAGCACGTCGAAGGCGGTGCGGCCGGGCGCCAGGCGGCCGGTCACCGTGGAGACGATGTGCATGACGTGGCTGTAGCGCTCGATGGACATGAAGTCGACGACCTCGACGCTGCCGGGCTCGCAGACCCGGCCCAGGTCGTTGCGGCCGAGATCGACGAGCATCAGATGCTCGGCGCGCTCCTTGGGGTCGGCCATCAGCTCGTCGGCCAGGGCCTGGTCCTCCGGGACGCTCGCGCCGCGCGGCCGGGTGCCGGCGATGGGGTGCAGCGTGGCCTGCCCGTTCTCGACCTTGACCAGCGCCTCCGGGCTGGAGCCGACCACGTCCACGCCGTCCTCGAAGCGCAGCAGGTACATGTAGGGGCTGGGGTTGGTGGCGCGCAGCACCCGGTAGACGTCCAACGCCGAGGCGGTGCACCCGGTTTCGAAGCGCTGGGAGGGGACGACCTGGAAGGCGTCGCCCGCGCGGATGCGCTCCTTGATGTCCTCGACCGCCTCCTGGTACGACGCGCCGCCCCACTTCGCCGTGTACGGGGGCAGTTCGGACGGCGGCAGGGCCGCGGCGCTCGCGGGGGCCGGGCGGGCCAGGTCGTAGGCCATGGCGTCCAGGCGGGCCACCGCGTCCGCGTACGCCTCGTCCACGCCCGTCTCCAGGTCGTTGTGGTTGATGGCGTTGGCGATCAGCAGGACCGTGCCGTTCCAGTGGTCCAGTACGGCCAGGTCGGAGGTGAGCAGCATGGTCAGCTCGGGCAGCCCGAGATCGTCCGCCGTGCTGTCGCCGATCTTCTCCAGCCGGCGCACGATGTCGTAGCCGAGGTAGCCGACCATGCCGCCGGTGAAGGGCGGCAGGCCCTGGCCCTCGATGAGGTCCCGTGGGGTGTGCAGGGCCTCGACGGTGGCGCGCAGCGCGGCGAGCGGGTCGCCCTCGGTGGGCACGCCGACCGGCGGGGTGCCCAGCCAGTGGGCCTGCCCGTCGCGCACGGTCAGGGTGGCGGCGCTGCGGACGCCGATGAAGGAGTACCGGGACCAGGTGCGGCCGTTCTCGGCCGATTCGAGCAGGAAGGTGCCCGGGCGTTCGGCGGCCAGCTTGCGGTAGAGGCCCACCGGGGTGTCGCCGTCGGCGAGCAGGCGCCGGGTGACGGGGATGACCCGGCGGTCCTTCGCGAGCGTACGGAAGTTCTCCAGGTCCGGTGTGGCGGTGCCGGTGGTTCCCGAGGTCATGGCGCGGAGCCTACTGCCCTTCGGTGAGCACATCCTCATCGAAGCAGGTGCGGGCTCCGGTGTGGCAGGCCGCGCCGACCTGGTCGACCTTCACCAGGATCGTGTCCGCGTCGCAGTCCAGGGCGACGGACTTCACGTGCTGGACGTGTCCGGACGTGTCGCCCTTGACCCAGTACTCCTGGCGGCTGCGGCTCCAGTACGTGCAACGGCCGGTGGTGAGCGTGCGGTGCAGCGCCTCGTCGTCCATCCAGCCGAGCATCAGCACCTCGCCGGTGTCGTACTGCTGGGCGACGGCGGGGACCAGGCCGTCGGCGTCGCGCTTGAGGCGGGCGGCGACGGCGGGGTCGAGCTGGGAATCCAGGACGCGGCTGCTCATGGCTCCATTGTGCCGTGCCGCGGGTGCCCGGTGTGCCGGGTGCTGCCCCGGCGGCGCACGCGGCGGGCCGGCGTACGGCATGCTGCACCCATGACCCGCCAGCCGCCGCCTCCGGACGCCGATCGCACGGCGAAGGTCGCGTCGGTGGTGCTGCTCGCGATCTTCGTCGCCGGGCTGGTGGTCGCCGCCGTCCTGCTGCTGAGCAGCTGAGGCCGTACGGCCACGGGCCGCGATGTCCCGTGACGCGATCCGGACGCACCCGGTGCGGCAGGGCCGCGCGGCACCGTGGCACCCGCCGACCCCCGGCCGTAGGCTGGCCCCATGTCGACCCATGCGAACCGCGAACGGCTGTTGCTGGCGGACCTGCTGGAGGGCGCCGGGCCCGACGCGCCGACGCTGTGCGAGGGCTGGACGGCCCGCGATCTCGCCGCCCACGTGGTGGTGCGCGAGCGGCGCGCGGACGCGGCCGGCGGCCTGCTCATCAAGCCGCTGGCGGGCCGCCTGGAGCGGGTGCAGCGGGAGTTCGCCGCGAAGCCGTACGACGAGCTGGTGCGGCTGATCCGGACCGGCCCGCCCCGGATGTCGCCGTTCGCGCTCAAGCAGATCGACGAGGCGTCGAACACCGTCGAGTTCTATGTGCACGCCGAGGACGTACGGCGGGCGCAGCCGGACTGGACGCCGCGCGAGCTGGACCCGGTCTTCTCGGACGCGCTGTGGTCGCGGCTGGAGAAGATGGCGCGGCTGCTGGGCCGCAGGTCGCCGGTGGGGCTGGTGCTGCGCCGTCCGAACGGCCAGACCGCGGTGGCCCACCGCGGCACCCCGGTCGTCACGGCCACCGGCGGGCCGGGCGAGCTGGTGCTGTTCGTCTACGGACGGCAGTCGGCGGCCGATGTCGAGCTGGACGGGGACAAGGACGCGGTGGCCAGGGTGCTGGAGGCCCGGCTCGGGTTGTGAGCCCGGGGTGCGCCGGCCGCACCCCGAGCCCTCCTCTCTGGTCCCTACCGTGTCCGCGCGATCTCGTAGAGACCGCCCGGTTCCCGGAGTTCCAGCGCGCGCAGCCGCCGGTAGTCCTCCTCGATCTGCCGCGCGTCCTCGTGCAGGAGGTAGCAGACGCCGGGCGAGGTCGCCGAGTCCACCGTAGGGCTGAGGTATTCGCCCGCCCGTACGCCGAGGAAGTGGTCGGCGTACGAGGGCAGCTCGCGCAGCCGCTCGAAACCGTCCAGGGAGAGCAGCCGCCCCGCGAACGGGGAGATCAGCGAGACGTAGCGCAGCCCGGTGCGCGGCTCGGCCGGGACCGCGGCGCGGGCGGCGAAGGCGGCCGGGTCGCTGCCGGCCAGTGCGGTCAGTTCCACGTGGTTGGTGCCGAAGCAGCGGCTGACCACGTGCGGCAGGATGCTGCCGGCCAGCCGGGCGCCGGTCTCGATCAGGACGGGCCCCTCGCCGGTCAGCATGACCTCCGAGTGGGCGGGTCCGTACCGTACGCCGAGCGCGTCCAGGACGCCCAGGAGGTACGGCCTGAGGGCGGCGGCAGCGGGATCGTCCGCGGTCAGCGGCTCCTCGTAGTCGTAGATCGCCGCCCCGCCGCGGCCGCGCCGCTTGTGGTAGCGCCAGATCTCCGCGATGTGGTGGCGTCCCGCGACGCTGACGGTGTTGGCGAAGTACTCGGTTCCGGCCAGGCGTTCCTGGAGGACGACAGTCTTGTTGCGGGCGCCCTGGACGTTGGACGAACTGAGGATGTGGTTGAAGGCGGTGCACAGTTCAACCGGATCGGCGCAGAAGAAGACGTTGTCGGTGCCCGCGCTGTCGGCGGGTTTGACCACCAGCGGCCACCGGCCGTGCGCCCTGGCCCAGGCGTAGGCCGTGTCGAAGCGCGAGGTGCGCAGGGTGTCGGGGGCGCGCAGCCCGTGGGCCCGTACGGCCATCGCCATGTCGTACTTGTCGCGCCGTACCCGCCGCTCGTCCGGGGCGTTCCCGGGCAGGCCGAGGTGGCGGGCGAGGGTGTCGGCGAGGTCGACGGCGGTCTCGTTGCCGGGCAGGACGAAGGCGGGGGCGGACGGGCGGACCGCCTCCAGCAGCGCCTCCAGGTCGCCGTCGTACAGCAGGGTCTCGGTGAAAGCGCCCTGCGGGAAGGTCCGCCGGAGGAACTCGGGGATGTCCGGTGAGCTTTGCACATGGACGCACTTGACACCGCGTTCGGCGAGGGCGGCCGGCAGGAAGCGGCCGGTGGAGTAGGCGTCAACGATCAGACACTGCATGGAGCTTGCCTTCCTGGACCGCCGCGGCCGGGGGCGCGCCCCGCCGGGCCAGCAGCCCGAACGCGATGAAGACGGTGATCACGGCGATGCCGGCGGTCGACGGCACCGAGAACGTCAGCCGGTCGTCGGCCAGCTGGATCAACAGGGTCAGGCCCGGGGCGAGCGAGCAGATCATGGAGGCGGTCATCGGGGTCACCTTGCGCACTCCGATCTGCACCAGGTAGGCGGGGATCGAGACGCCGATGACGGCCACCACCGCGCCCGGCACCAGCGCCCGGCCCAGCTGCTCGGTGCCGGAGAACGCGGCCAGCGTCCAGCCGACGGCCGCCACCAGGGCGAACCGCAGGCCCATGACGGTGGGCACGTCCACCCCGGCGGCGCCCAGCCGGGCGGAGAAGACGACGTTGGCGGCCCCGCCGGCGCCGGAGGCGACCGCGGCGCACAGGCCCAGCGTCATGGCGAGCGCCGCGCGGTCCCCCACGCCGCTGCGGCCGTCCAGCGACGCCCAGACCAGGCCGGCCAGGGTGAGCAGGATGCCCAGCGCGGAGAGGAGTTCGCCCGGCAGGACGCGGTCCCGCTTCCACCACAGGACCTGGAGGAGGACGGTGCAGGCGGGGCCGATGGCGATGGACACGACGTTGGCGACGGCCGGTTCCATGAGCTTGAGGGCGTACAGCAGGGTCAGCCAGGTGACGGCGGTGGTGATGTTGAGGACGACCAGGTCGGCGGCGTGCGCCCGGATGACGGCCCGGAGCCGGGCCGGACGCAGCCGTACGACGGTGAGCAGGCAGAAGAACGCCCCGGTGAGCGTGAAGGCGACCGCGGCCACGCTCCCCGGGTCCACATGCTGCAGGCGCTCGGAGGCGAAGACGTCCACCAGCGCGGAGAAGAGACTGAAGACGAACAGCGCGGCCACGGTGACTCCTCAGGGACGCGGGCGCGGCCCGAAGACCGCCTCGCCGACGCGGACCGTGGTCGCGCCTTCCGCCACCGCGGTCTCGAAGTCGGCGCTCATCCCCATACTGAGCTCACGCAGGCCGTGTTCGGCGGCCAGTGCGCGCAACAGCCGGAAGTGCGGGCGCGGGTCCTCGCCGTAGGGCGGGATGCACATCAGGCCGACGACGGGCAGCCCGTACGTGCCCACGCACTCCTTGACGAACGCGTCCACCTCGGCGACCGGCACCCCGCTCTTGTGCGGTTCGTCGCCGGTGTTGACCTGCACGAAGCAGTCCGGGCGGCGGCCGGTGCGCTCCATGGCGGCGGCCAGGGCCGCGGCCAGGCGGGGCCGGTCCAGGCTGTGCAGGACGTCGAAGGCGCCGACGGCCGCTGCGGCCTTGTTGGTCTGGAGCGGTCCGATGAGGTGGAGGCGGGTACCGGGATAGCGCTCTTGTAGGGGCGGCCACTTGCGCTGGGCCTCCTGTACGCGGCTCTCGCCGAAGTGGCGGTGGCCGGCCTCCAGGGCGGCGGTGAGCGCGGGCGTGCCGTGGAACTTGCTGACGGCGACGAACCGTACGTCCCGGGGCGCCACCCCGGCCCGCTCGCAGGCCAGGCCGAGGCGGCGGGCGACGGCGGCCAGGCGCTCCGCGGTACCGCCGTACTCCGCGGTACCGCCGTACTCCGCGGTACCGCCGGGCTCCCCGGTGGCCCGGCGGTCCGCGGCGTCCGGGTCCCCCACGGCCCGGCGCTCGGCGGTCATGAGTCCGGCTCCGTGCGGTAGCGGTCGTACCGGCCGTCCCAGATGCTGAAGTACTTCCAGGCGGAGTCGAACAGCACGGTGATCACGACCTCTTCCGGCGGCAGCGTCCTGGCCAGCCGCTGGGCGGCGAAGATGTTGCCGCCGGCGGTGGGCCCGACGGGCAGGCCCTCCTCGGAGATGAGGCGTTTCATGGTGCTCCAGCCGTCGTCGCCGGTGATCAGTTCGACCTCGTCGACGAGTTCCTCGCGCAGGTTGGACGGGACCTTGCCCGGGCCCAGGCCCATCAGGTTGTGGGTGTGGTGCTCGAAGGGCAGGCCGTTGCGCTTGGCGTAGAGGGCGGCGGAGCGGTCCACCTCGACGGCCCAGGTGCGCAGGCCGGGGTGGGCTTCCTTGAGGACGTCGGCGATGCCGGTGAAGGTGCCGCCGGTGCCGAGGGAGCAGATGAAGTGGCCGGGGGTCCGCCCGGCCGCGCGCAGCTCGGTGACGATCTCGTGGCCGCAGGAGCGCCATGCGCGCCAGTTGAGTTCATTGGTGGACTGATCGAGGAAGTGACTGCCGGAGTTTTCGGCCACATACCGCCGGGCGGTCTCCTCGCCCTCCAGCAGGAAGCCGTCCGCCGAGGTCTCGACGACCGTGCCGCCCCATGACGCGATCTGTTTCCTGCGTTCTTCGGTCATGCCTTCCGGCATGATGATGACGATGCGATATCCGCGCTGTGCGCCGACCCGGGACAGGGCGGCGCCGCCATTTCCGGTCGAGCATTCGACCAGGGTCATTCCGGGGCTGATCGTTCCAGCCTTCTCCAGTTCGTCGATCATATAGGAGAAGACCCGGTCCTTGTGGCTTCCGGTGGGATTGCGGAATTCACATTTGGCGAATATCCGGGCGGCTCCCGGCTCGGCGATACGGCGCAGTTCGTACAATTCCGTGCGGCCGGTCTCGGCGCCGGGATCGGTCGTGCTCACACAAAACTCCTCGGGCGTGCCTGAACGGTTGTGCTCCGGCGTGCGGGAAAATGACAGGAAGGGTCGGGAAGGTGTGTGCGCCGGCGTGCGGCACTGTTTCCCCGCGGCCTCAGCCCAGGACGTTGACGCGCCCGGTGCCCGGGTCGACGGCGATACGGATGACCGAGCGGACCGCGATGCCGAAGCGCTCGGCGACCCGCTCGCGGCCGCCGTTCTCCGGCTTCTCCACCGCTACCAGCACTTCCTCGACCCGCGCGCCGGCCTTCCGGACGGCCTCGATCAGGGCGACGAGGGTGCCGCCGGTGCTGATCGTGTCGTCGACGATCGTCACCCGGTCCCCCGGTTCGACGCCGTTGATGTAGAGCGTGCCCGCGAAGTATTCGCTGTCGACGGGCACCGAGATGCCATGGCCGCTCAGGTCGTAGGTGTACCAGCGGGCCACCGCGAGCGGCAGTCCCACGGCCAGCGACACCGCGCTGCCGAGGATGGCGCCCTTGTCCTCCTCGACCAGGATCTTCCCGGTCTCGAAGTCCCCCAGTTCGACCAGCCGCCGGGTCGCCTCCGCGAGCACCTCGGGGCGGAGTGCGGGCGATTGGTCGGTGAATTCGTTGACGGTGGTGATGTGCCGCCCGGATTTTACGGTCGGCGCTCCCGCGTACACGTCTTCCAGCAACATCGGCATTTCTGGATCTTCCCCCCGTAAATCCATTGCACTGCCGCCGATTCGGCGAATGCAGCTGTTTTAGCGCCGCAAACGTAGAAAGCGCAATGGTCACCCCTGCTTCTGCCCGAAAACGGTCTGTTCGCCCTGGGACCCCTGTGTCGCACGCCGGTTCGCGCCCCCTGCCACCTGCACGCCGCTCCGCACCGCTACGCGCCCCTCCATCTTCGCGTGGCCGAAAACCGCCCCTTGCAGGAAATCAAAAAGAGTCGCTAATGCGCCAGGCCCCGTCACCCGCCCGGCAACTCCAGCCCCAGATGCGCCATGAGAATGCGCGTGAGTTCCCGGGCGGCCCGCGGCGGCGAGACATCTCCCCGGTGGGCCACCGAGATCACCCGGTGCATGCCCGGGGTGGCGAAGCGGGTGACGCGCAGCCCGGAGCGTTCGGCGACCATGCTGGGGACGACCGCGACGCCCAGCCCGGCGCGTACGAAACCCAGTACCGCGTCCATTTCGCCGCCCTCCACGGTGAAGACCGGTTCGAAACCGGCCGCGCGGCAGGCCGCCACGGTGAACTCCCGCAGGTCGTAGCCGCGCCGGAACATCGCCAGCGGGTGGTCCCGGAGATCTTCGACGCGCATCCGGCGCCCGCGCCCCACCGGGGCCGGATGGTCCGGCGACGAGACCACGACCAGTTCCTCCCGCAGCAGTTCGGCGGTGGCCAGCGCCGGGGCCTGCTCCGGGAGCGGGGTGATGATGAGCGCGAGGTCCAGCTCGCCGGCCGCCAGGACCCGTACGAGATCCTGCGAACCGTCCTCGTGGACGACCAGGTCCACGCCCGGATACGCGGCGTGGAAGACGCTCAGCACGTCCGGGACCAGGCTCGCGCACAGGCTGGGCGGCGCGCCGAGCCGCAGCCGGCCGCGCCGCAGCTGCGCCACCTCCTGCACCTCGCGCCGCGCCGTCTCGGTGTCGGCGAGGATGCGCCGGGCCAGCGGCAGCAGGGTGCGGCCCGCGTCGGTGAGGGTGATGTGGCCGCGCGCCCGGTGGAACAGCTCGGCGCCCAGCTCCCGTTCCAGGGCCCTGATCTGCTGCGACAGCGAGGGCTGCGCGACGTGCTCGCGTTCGGCGGCGCGGGTGAAGTGGCGGGTATCGGCGACCGCGGCGAAGTAGCGGAGCTGCTGGAGCTGCATACGGCCGATGATAGGCGGCGATAGCCAAAGTCTATGGAGATGAGCCGTTCCATGTCTTGGACTGATGGGCCGTTCGGTCCCTACCGTCGGGACCCATGGCACTGGACACCCGGACGGATCGGCGGCCGTCCTTCGCGGGCCTGCTGTGGCGCTCGACCGTCGGCAAGAAGACCGCGATGGCGGTCAGCGGCGTGGTGATGCTGCTGTACCTGGTCGCGCACATGATGGGCAACCTCAAGATTTTCTTCGGTCCCGACGAGTTCAACGGCTACGCGCACTGGTTGCGGACCGTCGGCGAACCCTTCCTGCACCACGAGTGGTTCCTGTGGATCGCGCGGGTGGTGCTGCTGGCCGCCGTCCTCACCCATGGGGTCGCCGCCTTCCAGCTCAGCCGCCGCGACATCAAGGCGCGGCCGGGCAAGTACGTCCACAAGAAGGCGCGCACCAGCTACGCCACCCGCACCATGCGCTGGGGCGGCGTCATCCTCGCGCTGTTCATCGTCTGGCACATCCTGGACCTCACGACGCTGACGGTGAACCCGCGCGCCGAGGCCGGCCACCCGTACGAGAACCTGATCGCGTCCTTCGACCGCTGGCCCGTCACCACGCTCTACATCGTGGCGATGCTCGCCCTCGGACTGCACATCCGGCACGGGTTCTGGAGCGCCGCGCAGACGCTGGGCGTGGGCAGCGCCGCCCGGGACCGGGCGCTCAAGACCGTCGCCAACCTCCTCGCCCTGGTGCTGACGGCGGGCTTCGTCGCCGTACCGGTGGCCGTCGTGACCGGAGCAGTGAGCTGACCATGACCGCGTACACCGATTACCGGACCGGGGAGCCGGTCGCCGACACCAAGGCGCCCGAGGGCCCGGTCGCCGAGCGCTGGGACACCCGCCGCTTCCGGGCCAAGCTGGTCAACCCGGCCAACCGCCGCAAGCACACCGTCATCGTCGTCGGCACCGGCCTGGCCGGCGGCTCGGCGGGCGCCACGCTCGCCGAACAGGGCTACCACGTGGTCCAGTTCTGCTACCAGGACTCGCCGCGCCGCGCCCACTCGATCGCCGCGCAGGGCGGCATCAACGCGGCGAAGAACTACCGCAACGACGGCGACTCGGTGCACCGCCTGTTCTACGACACCGTCAAGGGCGGCGACTTCCGGGCCCGCGAGTCCAATGTGCACCGCCTGGCGCAGATCTCCGTGGAGATCATCGATCAGTGCGTGGCGCAGGGCGTGCCGTTCGCCCGGGAGTACGGCGGCCTGCTCGACACCCGCTCCTTCGGCGGCGTCCAGGTCTCCCGTACGTTCTATGCGCGCGGCCAGACCGGGCAGCAGCTGCTGCTCGGCGCCTACCAGGCGCTCTCCCGGCAGATCGCCGCCGGCCACGTCGAGATGCACCCGCGTACGGAGATGCTCGACCTGATCGTCATCGACGGCCGGGCGCGCGGCATCGTCGCCCGCGATCTGATCACCGGCCGGATCGACACCTACTTCGCGGACGCCGTGGTGCTCGCCTCCGGCGGCTACGGCAACGTGTTCTACCTGTCGACGAACGCCATGAACTCCAACGCCACCGCCATCTGGCGGGCGCACCGGCGCGGCGCGTACTTCGCCAACCCCTGCTTCACCCAGATCCACCCCACCTGCATCCCGCGCACCGGCGACCACCAGTCCAAGCTGACGCTGATGAGCGAGTCGCTGCGCAACGACGGCCGCATCTGGGTGCCGAAGGCCAAGGGCGACACCCGCCCGCCAGCCGAGATCCCCGAGGCCGAGCGCGACTACTACCTGGAGCGGATCTACCCCTCCTTCGGCAACCTCGTCCCCCGCGACATCGCCTCCCGCGCCGCCAAGAACGTGTGCGACGAAGGACGCGGCGTCGGCCCCGGCGGCCAGGGCGTCTACCTGGACTTCGCGGACGCCATCGCCCGGATGGGCCGCAAGGCCGTCGAGGAGAAGTACGGCAACCTCTTCGAGATGTACGAGCGGATCACCGCCGAGAACCCGTACGAGGTGCCGATGCGGATCTACCCCGCCGTGCACTACACGATGGGCGGCCTCTGGGTCGACTACGACCTCCAGACCACCGTCCCCGGCCTGTTCGCCATCGGGGAGGCCAACTTCTCCGACCACGGCGCCAACCGGCTCGGCGCGTCCGCCCTCATGCAGGGCCTGGCCGACGGCTACTTCGTCCTGCCGTCGACGATCAACGACTACCTGGCCCGCAACCCCCGCCACGACGAGGTCACCACCGATCACCCCGCCGTCCAGGAGGCGCTGGCCCGGACCGAGGACCAGCTCAACCTCCTCCTGTCCGTCGATGGCGACCGCACCCCCGACTCCTTCCACCGCGAACTGGGCGAGCTGATGTGGGAGCTGTGCGGCATGGCCCGTACGGAAACCGGTCTGCGCAAGGCGCTGGACCGCATCCCGCAGATCCGCGAGGAGTTCTGGCGCCGCATCAAGGTGCCCGGCACCGGCGAGGAACTCAACCAGTCCCTGGAGAAGGCCAACCGCATCGTCGACTACCTGGAACTGGCCGAGCTGATGTGCCTCGACGCGCTGCACCGCGCCGAGTCCTGCGGCGGCCACTTCCGCGAGGAGTCGCAGACCCCGGACGGCGAGGCCGCCCGCCGCGACGAGGAGTTCTCCTACGCCGCGGCCTGGGAGTTCACCGGCACCGGCACGGCTCCCGTCCTGCACAGGGAAGACCTGGTCTTCGAGTACGTCCACCCCACCCAGCGGAGCTACGCATGAAGCTCACCCTGCGCGTCTGGCGCCAGCGCGACGCCGGCGCCGAAGGCGGCATGACCACCTACGACGTGGACGGCATCTCCCCCGACATGTCGTTCCTGGAAATGCTCGACACCCTCAACGAAGAACTGATCCTCAAGGGCGACGACCCGGTCGCCTTCGACCACGACTGCCGCGAGGGCATCTGCGGCGCGTGCAGCCTCGTCATCAACGGCGAGGCACACGGCCCGGAGCGCACCACCAGCTGCCAGCTGCACATGCGCTCCTTCCGGGACGGCGACACCATCGACGTCGAGCCGTGGCGCGCGGCGGCCTTCCCCGTCGTACGGGACCTGGTCGTCGACCGCTCCGCCTTCGACCGGATCATCCAGTCCGGCGGCTACATCACCGCGCCGACCGGCGCGGCGCCCGAGGCGCACGCCACACCCGTACCGAAGCCGGACGCGGACACCGCCTTCGAGCACGCCGAGTGCATCGGCTGCGGCGCGTGCGTGGCGGCCTGCCCGAACGGCTCGGCGATGCTGTTCACCTCGGCCAAGATCAACCACCTCAACGTGCTCCCCCAGGGCGCGCCCGAACGCGAGTCGCGGGTCCTGGACATGGTGTCCACGATGGACGAGGAGGGCTTCGGCGGCTGCACCCTCACCGGCGAGTGCGCCACCGCCTGTCCGAAGGGCATCCCGCTGTTCAGCATCACGAAGATGAACCGGGAGTACGTACGGGCGGCCCGCAAGGGCAGGCGGTGAAACGGCCGCGGTCGTCCGGAACCCGGTGGGCCGCCCGCCCCGCTCAGTCGAACGCGCCGTGCCGGCGCAGCCAGGCCATCGGGTCCACGGCGGATCCGTAGTTCGGGGTGGCCCGGACCTCGAAGTGCAGGTGCGGTCCGGTGACGTTGCCGGTGGCACCGGACCGCCCGATGCGCTCACCGGCGTCGACGCTGCTACCTTCCGCCACCCGGATCTGCGAAAGATGCGCGTACTGCGTGTACGAGCCGCTGTGGTGCCGGATGACGACCTCGTACCCGTACGCGCCGCCCCAGCCGGCCTTCACCACGGTCCCGCCGCGGGCGGCGCGCACGGCGGTCCCCACCGGCACGGCGAAGTCCTGCCCCGTGTGCGCGCGGGCCCAGTGACTTCCCCCGGCCCCGAACCCGGCGGTGAGCGTCCCGCCACTGACGGGCCGTACGGCGTCACCGGCCGCGGCCCGCACGGCGGGCCGCTCGGCGGAGCGCGCGGCGCGTTGCTTCGGTTTCGCGGCCGTACCGCTCAGCTTCAGTTTCGTACCGACCTTGATCAGATCTGGATTGCCTCCGACCGCTGCGCGATTGCTCGCATACAGCTTGCTCCAACCGCCCTCGACCCCGTGCTTCGCGGCAATCTTGGAGAGGCTGTCGCCAGGGGCGACGGTGTACGTCCCACCGTCCGCCGCGGAGGCGACGGACGCGCCGACGACCGGCAGCGCGAGAGTGGCCGCCGCGGTCGAGGCGCGGGTGAGTAATCGCCCCGCACCGCTGCGGCGACGCGGGGCTCGGTGGCGGCCTGTCGGGGAAAACATCATGGCGAGGTTCCCTTCCGGTGGGCATCCGGGATCCGAACGCGAGAACGGTAGGGAGCCCCCGACCATGAACACAAGCACCACGCGGGAATCGGGCAGCGGCTGTCCCGATAGGCCCGTTACGCGCCCGAGTTCCGCCTCCTCCCAGCCACGTTCACGTTTCCTCGCCGTCACTCGGACGCAACCCGGCCTCGGACAAGCCGTGTGCACCGGTGCGTACTCGGCCCCCGGCACGACACCTCTGCCGCCTGCTGCGCGCAACGCTTGCGCAGACGACCCTGCGCGCCATCCTCTCCACCGGCACGCCCAATTCCTCGGCCTCGGCATACAGTTCGGCCAGTTCTTCCGCGGTAAAAGCAACCGTGATCGCAGGCATGCCCGCAGGCTAAGGCACCGCACGGTGCGCTCGTCCCCCAGCCGCTGTCACGGGGGACCGGACGGACATGCGTTCTCCCCGCCTCAGGCATCCGGCCGCTCCCTTCCTTGACGCCTCACCGGTACGCCACGGTGCGCACACGCGCCGAGGCGCCCTCCACCGGGATGTGAAGGGCGCCTCGAACCCGCATGAACCAGGGGTCGGATCACCGCACCGGATGCCCCGCCCCCCGCAGCGTCTCCTTCACCTCGCCGATCCGCAGATCCCCGAAGTGGAACACCGAGGCGGCCAGCACCGCGTCCGCGCCGGCCTCGACCGCCGGGGGGAAGTCGGCCAGGCGGCCGGCGCCGCCGCTGGCGATGACGGGGACCGTGACGTGCTTGCGGACGGCGGCGATCATTTCGGTGTCGTAGCCGTCCTTGGTGCCGTCGGCGTCCATGGAGTTCAGCAGGATCTCGCCGGCGCCGAGGTCGGCGGCGCGGTGGGCCCATTCGACGGCGTCGATGCCGGTGCCGCGGCGGCCGCCGTGGGTGGTGACCTCGAAGGAGCCGGTTTCGGTGCGGCGGGCGTCGACGGAGAGGACCAGGACCTGGCTGCCGAAGCGTTCGGCGATCTCGCGGATCAGGTCGGGGCGGGCGATGGCGGCGGTGTTGACGCCGACCTTGTCCGCGCCGGCGCGCAGGAGTTTGTCGACGTCCTCGGGGGTGCGGACGCCGCCGCCGACGGTGAGGGGGATGAAGACCTGTTCGGCGGTGCGGCGGACCACGTCGTAGGTGGTCTCGCGGTTGCCGGAGGAGGCCGTGATGTCGAGGAAGGTCAGCTCGTCGGCGCCCTCCTGGCCGTAGATCTTGGCCATTTCGACGGGGTCGCCGGCGTCGCGCAGATTCTTGAAATTGACGCCCTTGACGACCCGGCCGTTGTCCACGTCCAGGCAGGGGATGACTCGGACCGCCAGGGTCATGTGCTCGTGGCCTCTCTGAATGCTTCGAGTTCGACTTCGACCAGTACGCGCGAGTCGGCGAAGCCGGAGACCACGACCAGGGTCGCGGTGGGCCGTACGGCGTCGAAGAGTTCCTTGTGGGCGCGGGCCGCCGCGTCCACGTCACGGGCGTGGGTCAGGTACATACGGGTGCGGATGACCGCGCCGGCGCCGAGCCCGAAGGGCTCCAGGGCGGCCAGCGCGTTGGAGAAGGCGACCTTGGTCTGCTCGTACGGGTCGCCCTCCCCGTACAGCACGCCGCCGACCAGTGGCATCGTGCCGGCGACCAGGACGCGGTCGCCGGCCGCCACGGCGCGCGCGAATCCGATGATCTCTTCCCAGGGACTGTCGGTCTGCGCGCGCTCGATGGTCATGACGACACGGCCTCCAATGCCTCTTCCAGGGTGAACGCCTTGGCGTAGAGCGCCTTGCCGACGATCGCGCCCTCCACGCCCTCCGGCACCAGTGTGGCGATGGCGCGCAGGTCGTCCAGGGACGAGACGCCGCCGGAGGCGACAACCGGCCGGTCCGTCGCGGCGCAGACATTGCGCAGCAGTTCCAGGTTGGGGCCCTGGAGGGTGCCGTCCTTGTTGATGTCGGTGACGACGTAGCGGGCGCAGCCCTCGGAGTCGAGGCGGGCCAGCGTCTCGTAGAGGTCGCCGCCGTCGCGGGTCCAGCCGCGGCCGCGCAGCGTGGTGCCGCGGACGTCCAGGCCGACCGCGATCTTGTCGCCGTGCTCGGCGATGACCTTGGCGACCCACTCGGGGGTCTCCAGCGCGGCCGTACCGAGGTTGACGCGCTTGCAGCCGGTGGCGAGCGCGGCCTCCAGGGAGGCGTCGTCGCGGATGCCGCCGGACAGTTCGACCTTGATGTCCATCGAGCGGGCCACCTCGGCGATCTGCGCGCGGTTGTCGCCGGTGCCGAACGCCGCGTCCAGGTCGACCAGGTGCAGCCACTCGGCGCCCGCGCGCTGCCAGGCCAGCGCGGCCTGCAGCGGGTCGCCGTAGGAGGTCTCGGAGCCGGACTCGCCGTGCACGAGGCGGACCGCCTGGCCGTCGCGGACGTCGACGGCGGGGAGGAGTTCGAGCTTGCTCATCGCGGAGGGTCCTAGAGGGTCTGGGTCCAGTTGGACAGCAGCTGGGCGCCGGCGTCGCCGGACTTCTCGGGGTGGAACTGGGTGGCCCACAGCGGGCCGTTCTCGACGGCGGCCACAAACGGCTCGCCGTGCGTGGCCCAGGTGACCTTGGGCGCGCGCATGTTGGGGTTGCCGACTTCCAGCTCCCAGTCGCGTACGGCGTAGGAGTGCACGAAGTAGTAGCGCGCGTCGGCGGGCAGCCCGGCGAACAGGCGCGAGCCCTCGGCGGCCTGGACGGTGTTCCAGCCCATGTGCGGCACCACGTCGGCCTTGAGCGGGCCGACCGTGCCGGGCCACTCGTCCATGCCCTCGGTCTCCACGCCGTGCTCGATGCCGCGGGAGAAGAGGATCTGCATGCCGACGCAGATGCCCATGACGGGGCGGCCGCCGGCCAGCCGGCGGCCGATGACCCAGTCGCCGCGGGCCTCGCGCAGGCCCTTCATGCAGGCGGCGAAGGCGCCGACGCCGGGGACCAGCAGCCCGTCGGCGTTCATCGCCTTGTCGTAGTCACCGGTGATCTCCACATCGGCGCCGACGTGGGCGAGGGCGCGCTCGGCGGAGCGGACGTTGCCGAAGCCGTAGTCGAAGACCACGACCTTCTTCGCGGGTGCGGTACTCAATTCCACACATCCAGACGGAGAATGCCGGCGGCCAGGCACATGGCCGAGCCGATGCCCAGCAGGACGAGCACGCTCTTGCCCATCCCCTGCTTCCAGAAGGAGTAGAGCCCGCCGAGCAGGAAGAGGCCGAGCACGATGAAGACGGTGGACAGGCCGTTCACAGCGCTCCCTTGGTCGAGGGGAGGATGCCGGCGGCGCGCGGGTCGCGCTCGCTGGCGTAGCGCAGCGCGCGGGCCAGCGCCTTGAACTGGCACTCCACGATGTGGTGGGCGTTGCGGCCGTACGGCACGTGGACGTGCAGGGCGATCTGCGCCTGCGCCACGAAGGACTCCAGGATGTGCCGGGTCATCGTGGTGTCGTACGTGCCGATCATCGGCGCGATGTTCTCCGGCTCGGTGTGCACCAGGTAGGGACGCCCCGAGAGGTCGACGGTCACCTGGGCCAGCGACTCGTCCAGCGGGACGGTGCAGTTGCCGAAGCGGTAGATGCCGACCTTGTCGCCGAGGGCCTGCTTGAAGGCGGCGCCCAGCGCGAGGGCGGTGTCCTCGATGGTGTGGTGGGTGTCGATGTGCAGGTCGCCGTCGGTCTTGACCTTGAGGTCGAAGAGGCCGTGCCGGCCGAGCTGGTCGAGCATGTGGTCGTAGAAGCCGACGCCTGTCGACACATCGACCTGGCCGGTGCCGTCGAGATCGATCTCGACCAGCACCGAGGTCTCCTTCGTGGTGCGCTCCACGCGCCCAACGCGGTTCATCGGTTCTCCTTCAGTACTGCACGGACCGCGTCGAGGAACGCGTCGTTCTCGGTCGGGGTTCCCGCGGTGACCCGCAGCCAGCCCGGTACGCCGTTGTCACGGACCAGGACGCCCTGGTCGAGGATGGCCCGCCAGGTGGCGTGCTGGTCCTCGAACCGCCCGAACTGGACGAAGTTGGCGTCCGAGTCGACCACCTCGCAGCCGATGGCGCGCAGCTCGTCCACCAGCCGGTCGCGCTCGGCCTTGAGCTGCTCGACGTACTTCAGGAGCGTGTCGGTGTGCTCCAGGGCGGCGAGCGCGGTGGCCTGGGTGACGGACGAGAGGTGGTACGGCAGGCGGACGAGCTGGACGGCGTCGACCACGGCGGGGTCGGCGGCCAGGTAGCCCAGGCGCAGGCCGGCGGCGCCGAACGCCTTGGACATGGTGCGCGAGACGACCAGATTGGGGCGGCCCTCGATCAGCGGGAGCAGCGAGGGGCGGTGGCTGAACTCGCCGTACGCCTCGTCCACCACGACCAGCGCGCCGCCGGTCTCCGCGCGGGCCGCCTGCGCGGCCTCGTACAGCGCGAGAACCGTTTCGGCGGCGACGGCGGTGCCGGTGGGGTTGTTGGGCGAGCAGATGAAGACCACGTCGGGCCGGTGCTCGCCGATGGCCGCCCCGGCCGCCTCGACGTCGATGGTGAAGTCGTCGTTGCGCGGGCCGGAGAGCCAGCCGGTGCCGGTGCCGCGGGAGATCAGGCCGTGCATCGAGTACGAGGGCTCGAAGCCGATGGCGGTGCGGCCCGGGCCGCCGAAGGTCTGGAGCAGCTGCTGGATGACCTCGTTGGAGCCGTTGGCGGCCCAGACGTTGGCGACGGTGACCTCGTGGCCGCCGGTGCGCGTCAGGTAGGCGGCCAGCGCCGTCCGCAGCTCGACCGCGTCCCGGTCGGGGTAGCGGTTCAGCTCGCGGGCGGCCTCGGTGACCCGCTCGGCGATGCGCCGCACCAGGGGCTCGGGCAGCGGGTACGGGTTCTCGTTGGTGTTCAGGCGTACGGGGACGTCCAGCTGCGGCGCGCCGTACGGGGACTTGCCGCGCAGCTCGTCCCGGATGGGAAGGTCGTCGATCTTCGTCACGTGCTCGCTCACTCGCCCTGCGGGATCTTCCAGTCGAACCTGGCCTTCAGCGCCGCGCCGTGGGCCGGGAGGTCCTCGGCCTCGGCGAGGGTCACCACATGGTGGGCGACCTCGGCCAGCGCGTCGCGGCTGTAGTCCACGACATGGATGCCGCGCAGGAACGACTGGACGGACAGGCCCGAGGAGTGGCAGGCGCAGCCGCCGGTGGGCAGCACGTGGTTGGAGCCGGCGCAGTAGTCGCCGAGCGAGACGGGGGCGTACGGGCCGACGAAGATCGCGCCGGCGTTGCGGACGCGGGCGGCGACGGCGGGGGCGTCGGCGGTCTGGATCTCCAGGTGCTCGGCGCCGTAGGCGTCGACCACCTTCAGGCCCTCGTCCACGCCGTCCACCAGCACGATCGCGGACTGCCGGCCGGCCAGCGCGGTGCTGATCCGCTCGGTGTGCCTGGTCGCGGCCACCTGGGTCTTCAGCTCGGTCTCGACGGCGGCGGCCAGTTCGGCCGAATCGGTGACCAGGACGGCGGCGGCGAGCGTGTCGTGCTCGGCCTGGCTGATCAGGTCGGCGGCGACGTGCGCGGCGTCGGCGGTGGCGTCCGCGAGGACCGCGATCTCGGTGGGACCGGCCTCCGCGTCGATGCCGATCCGGCCCTTGAGCAGGCGCTTGGCGGCGGCGACGTAGATGTTGCCGGGGCCGGTGACCAGGTTGACCGGGCGGCACTCCTCGGTGCCGTACGCGAACATCGCGATCGCCTGGGCGCCGCCGGCCGCGTACACCTCGTCCACGCCGAGCAGGGCGCAGGCGGCGAGGATGGTCGGGTGCGGCAGGCCGCCGAACTCCGCCTGCGGCGGGGAGGTGACGGCGACCGCGTCGACGCCCGCCTCCTGCGCGGGCACGACGTTCATGACGACGGAGGACGGGTAGACGGCCAGGCCACCGGGTACGTACAGGCCGACGCGCTCGACCGGGACCCAGCGCTCGGTGACCGTGCCGCCGGGTACGACCTTGGTGGTGACGTCCGTGCGGCGCTGCTCGCGGTGGACGATCCGGGCGCGCCGGATCGACTCCTCCAGGGCGGCCCGTACGGCCGGGTCCAGCTCCGCGAGCGCGCGCTCCAGTGCCTCGGCGGGCACCCGTACGCGCTCGATGGCGACCCCGTCGAACCGATGGGCGTACTCGATCAGCGCGGCCGTCCCACGATGGCGCACGTCCTCGCAGATGGGCCGCACCTTCTCCAGGGCGGCTTCCACGTCGAACTCGGCACGGGGCAGCAGGTCGCGCAGGGCGGCACCCTCGGGGAGGGCGTCACCGCGCAGATCGATTCGGGAGATCACCCCTCCAGTGTCTCAGACCCGTTCCCGGGTGCGGTCGCCCGTATCAGTCGGTGATACACAGCACCGCGGACCGCGCGGACCCCACCGGACCTGGCGGAAGACCGGCCGGAACCGGTCCTCACGGTTCGTGTTGAGCCGGTCACTCAGCGGGAATGGGGCTCGTACGGGCGTACGGAGTGACGGGGCTGACGCACGGGACACCGGGCGTACGGGAAACCGCTGGACGCGGACGCCCGTACGCGGGACCGTACGGACCCGCCCGGGGAGCGGGGAGACACGGGGAACAGCGGGGAAAGGGGGAAGTCAGGTGGCCACGCCGGAGGAGGGCGACGCGCCGGCGGAGCTCATGCTCAACCCGGCCGAATGGAGCATGTGGCAGGCGTTCCGCAACGGCAGCACCTGTGATCTGCGCACCGGCGACCCGGCCAGGGACGATCCGCACGGGCAGTTCCGGTGGGGTCCGGACCGGCGGGTGCGCGGCCGCATTCTGGCGCTCCTGCTGCTGGAGGGGCCGCCCGCGCAGCCCGGCCGGGTCTCCGCGCTGAAACTGGCGGGTGCGTACATCACCGACACTCTCGACCTTGCGGGCGGCACGATCAAGCCATTCGTGGAGCTGCGCGACTGCCGCTTCCAGAACGAGGTCGTGCTGCCCGAGAGCCGCTTCACCACACTGCGCATGGTGGGCTGCGCGATACCCCGGTTCGAGGCGGCCCGGCTGCACACCGAGGGCGATCTGCACCTGCCGCGCTGCGTCGTGCGCTCCGGCATCCGGCTGACCGACGCGCACATCGGCACGGATCTGCTGCTCAACCAGACGGTGGTGCACAAGGACCGGCAGGGCCGGTCGGTGATGGCGGACGGGCTCACCGTCGCCCAGGACCTCCAGGCCGAGATGATGGAGTCCTACGGGGAGCTGTCGCTGCGCGGCGCGACGATCGGCGTGTCGCTGAGCCTGCGCGGCAGCCGGCTGAGCAACCCGTACGGCCGCCGCGCCCTGAACGCCCCGCAGATGACGGTCGAGCGCACGCTGTACCTGACCGGCGCGGGCCTGGCCAACTCGCCGTTCTCCAGCGCGGCCGCCACTCCCCCGTACGGCATCGCCCACACCCCCACCCGCGGCACCCGCCTGCAGCGCTTCGAGTGCGAGGGCGGGATGCGGCTGGACGACGGGCGGTTCGGCGACGCCGTCGACTTCGAGCAGGCGCGCTTCATCATGGAGCCCGACCAGGAGCTGTCGCTGCGCCGCATCCAGACCCCGGAGCTGCGCTTCCTGGGCGAGCGGCCGCAGCGCGGGCGGGTCATCCTCTCCGGCGCCCGGGTCGTCAACCTGGTCGACAAGGCGGCGAGCTGGCCGGGGCTGGGCGGGCTGTGGATGGCGGGCTTCAACTACGAGACGCTGATCCCGCGTGGGCACTTCCCGCTGTCCCGGCGGCTGGAGTGGGTGGCCGCCGCCACACCGGAGTACGCGCCCGAGCCGTACGAGATGCTCGCCGCCGCCCTGCGCCGCAGTGGCGAGGACTCCGACGCGCGCGAGGTGCTGCTCGCCAAGCAGCGGCGGCGGCGCGAGACGCTGCCGCTGGCCGCCAAGGCGTGGGGCGTCCTCCAGGACTGGACGGTGGCGTACGGCTACCGTCCCGGTCGGGCCGCGGTGTGGATGGCGCTCCTGTGGGCGCTCGGCACGGTCTACTTCGCGCAGTACCCGCCCCCGGCGCTCAAGCCAGGCGAGGCGCCGCCCTGGAACCCGTACCTCTACTCCCTCGATCTGCTGCTGCCGGTGATCGACCTCTACCAGGGCTCGTCGTGGAAGCCGGACGGCGCGTCCCAGTGGGTGGCCGCGGTCATGATTCTGACGGGCTGGGTGCTGGCGACGACGGTCGCGGCGGGCGCGTCGCGGCTGCTGCGGCGGCAGTAGTCGCGGCTGCTGCGGTGGCGGGAGCGTGTGGGGACGGCGTCCGCTCCAGGGCCGCCCGGCCCTCGCACGAGGGCCGTCGTCCCCTGGTGCCGGGCCCCGGATCACGGGCCGCGAACCACACCCGTCTCCACAGGCTCTAGGCTTACGGGCTGTGACCTCCGTGCGCCTACCGCTCTTCCCGCTGAACTCGGTGTTGTTCCCGGGACTCGTCCTCCCGCTCAACGTCTTCGAGGCGCGGTACCGGGCCATGATGCGCGACCTGCTCGCGCTTCCCGAGGACGAGCGCCGGTTCGGTGTCGTCGCGATCCGCGACGGCCGCGAGGTGGCGCCCTCCGCCCCCGGCCTGCCGGACAGCACGGCGATGCCCGCCGGCGGGCCCGGCGCCGGCTTCGGCCCCGACCCGATCAGCGCCTTCCACACCGTGGGGTGCGTGGCGGACGCGGCGACCATCCGTGAGAAGAGCGGCGCCCCCGGCACCGGCCTCGCGTCCGACGAGGACACCGGGGCCGCGGCGGAGGGGGCGGCCCCCGGCACCGGGCCGGACGCCCCCGGGTACGAGGTGCTGGCCACCGGCACCACCCGCTTCAAGCTGCTGTCGGTGGACGCCTCAGGCCCGTACCTGATGGGCGAGGTGGAGGAGCTGCCGGAGGTCGAGGGCGAGGGCGCCGGGGCGCTGGCCTCCGGTGTCACCCGGGCCTTCCGTACCTACCAGAAGCGGCTGGCCTGGGCGAACGAGCGCACCCTGGCCGGCGGCCAGGACCTGCCCGACGAGCCGTCGGTGCTGTCGTACCTGGTCGCGGCCGCCGCCGTGCTCGACATCCCCGCCAAGCAGCGCCTCCTAGAGGCGCCGGACACCGCGGCCCGGCTCACCCGGGAGCTGGAACTCCTCCGCCAGGAGACGGCGGTGATCGGTAAGCTCCCGTCGCTGCCCGCGGTGGACCTGACCCGGCACCCCACCAGCCCGAACTGAGCATGCGGGCGGCCGTCCCGTCCGTACCCGTGCCCGTACCACCCCGAAAAGTCTTACGAGGGGCGACGACCATGTCCAAGAAGCCGAAGCGGACCAAGCAGGCGAAGAACGGGAAGCAGCCGGCCGGCGCCGGGGGCACGCCCGCGACGGTCGCCCTCACCGAGGCGGGCGTCGACTTCACCCTTCACGCGTACGAGCACGACCCGGCCACCGCGTCGTACGGCGAGGAGGCCGCCGAAGCGCTCGGCGTCTCCCCCGACCAGGTCTTCAAGACGCTGCTCGCCGAGGTGGACGGCGCCCTGACCGTCGCCGTCGTGCCGGTCTCCGGCTCCCTCGACCTCAAGGCCCTGGCCGCCGCGGCCGGCGGCAAGCGCGCCGCGATGGCCGACCCGGCCGCGGCGGAACGCAGCACGGGCTACGTACGCGGCGGCATTTCGCCCCTCGGCCAGCGCAAGCGGCTGCCCACGGTCATCGACGCGTCGGCCACCGCGCACGCGACGGTGTGCGTGTCGGCCGGGCGCCGCGGGCTGGAGGTCGAGCTGGCCCCCGCCGACCTCCAGGAGCTCACGCGGGCGACGCTCGCGGAGATCGCGCGCGGCTGAACGTCGCCGCGCGGGCCCGGTGGACCCGCGCGGCCGGATGCGTCCCGTACGCCCCGGCCGTCACCGTGCGGGGTCTTTACGCCTCCCGCTTCCTCCGCTACGACCCGTGGAGGAGGTACGCCCATGTCGAAGAAGACCCGCAAGCGCAAGTGGCGCATCAAGAAGGGCAAGGCCAACCACGGGCGCCGGCCCGCCTGAGTGACCGGGGCGGGCCCGTGCGCTTCGCGGGCCCGTTCCCGCCGTCCGACGACGGCCGGGGCCCCTACGTCAGCTGTCGGACGACGGCGGCGGGGGCGGCGCCTGATGCGGCCCGGTGGCCCAGTCCGGCATCGGCGGCTCCGGGTCGCGGGGCCCGAAGAACCCGGTCACAAGCAGGTGGGTGACCATCGCGGCGACCGGCCAGGCGAGCAGCGCGCCCTTGGCCTGAAGGCGCAGCGGCGCGTCGAACGTGACGCCCTTGCCGACCTCCGCGGCCCGTGCCGCCAGGTCCGACGTCGGGCCCATGTACATGCCGAGCCGCCAGGCCACCACCGAACCGAGCAGCCCGCCCACCGTCAGCGCCACCACCAGCGGGATGCCGCCGCCCTTGCGGTAGAAGAAGGCCGCCAGCGCGCACAGCACCCCGAAGCCGAGGCCCAGCAGGACGAACGTGCCGTCCCCGCCGATGGACTCCTCGCCCTCGCTGTTCTTGAGATAGACATTGCCTCTGCCGTCCGCGATCAGCGGGACGTGCGGCGCCAGCCACGCCCACAGGACGCCCAGCAGCGCGCCGCACACCGTCGCCACGATCGCGATCAGCGCCGCCTCGCGCAGCTCCCGGCGGAACTCGGCCCGGTCCTGCACGGCGGTCCCCTCGGTGGTCGAAGCGGCGTACGCCCCCTGGGCCGTCCCGGCCGAAGCGGCCCAGGGATCGTACGCGCGCTCGGGCGGCTGGTTGTCGTGCGGTCGGCCGTCGGACGGCCGGTCCTGGGATGGCTGGTCGTTGGGCGGCGTCTGTGGTGCGGTCACCCCGTCATCGTGCCAGGTGGACACGGTGCGGTCGGCGGGAGGCCGGGGCCGCGACCGGTTCCCGCCGGTCTGCCCGCACCCGTCCGGCCGACTCCCCTGATCCGCCGGGTCCGTCACCGTACGGCCGCCCGGCGGTACGCCCAGGCCGCCACCGCCAGCGACAGCACGCCCACCGCCGCGCAGACGCCCAGGTCCGCGACGACCGCCAGCCAGTCCGGGTGGGCGTCGAAACCGCGCGCCAGGGCCTCGACGCCGTACGTGGACGGCAGCAGATCCCGCGCGTACGAGATCGGCGCGGGCAGCCCGGAGGCCGGCAGCACGCCCAGCAGCAGAGCCGCCGACATGCCCAACTGGCCGCACAGCGTGGCCAGTTCGGGGCGGGGCGCGAGCAGGCCGAGCGCGGCGCCGAGCCCCGCGAGGGCGGCCCCGGCCAGCGGGATGACCGCGATCAGCACCCACAGGTGCGCCATCGGCAGCTGGAACAGCAGGCAGCCGGTCACGGCCGTGACCACCGTGCCCGGCGCGGTGAACGAGGCGTATGCGGCGGCTGCGCCGAGCACCACGGCGGCCGGCGGCACCGGCAGCGTGGCGTAGTGGTCGAGCCCGCCGCCCGCCCGCAGCTGGCCGAAGTACTGCGCCAGCAGGTTCAGCGCCACGAACGCCACGACCAGCACGCTGGAGCCCGAGACGACGGCCCGTGCGGCGTCGCCGCCGTCGACCACGCCGCGCATCAGGACCATGATCCCGATGGACTGGAAGGTCGCCACGAACAGCAGCGGGATACGGGCCACGCGGGCCCGCGACAGCTGGGCCCGGTAGACGGCACTCAGCGCGGGGAACAGGCGCGCCCGGGGCGCCAGCGGGGCCGCGACGATGCCGGCCGCGTCCTCCGCATGAGTCGCCTCCCCGGCCCCGGTCACGGCCCGGGCCACCGTCTCCGCCGCCGTCCCCGGCACCGCGTCCGCCTCGGCGGGAACCACGCTCACGCCTTCACCAAGCCTTCCTCCGTACGGCCCCCCAGCGCGAGATACACATCTTCCAGGCTCGGCGTCGCGAGCGTGAAGTCGTCCAGCGCGGCGAAGGCCGGGCCGGCCGTCACGGCCGCCACCGCCTCCCGCGCGCGGTCCGGCGACAGCCGCAGCGTCCAGCGGCGCCCGCTGGCCCGCGCGGCCTCGCCGAGCGCCGCCACCTCGGGCACGTCCAGCGGCGCCCGCTCCCGCCACACCAGCTCCAACCGGACCTCTTCCCCCACCAGGCCCTTCAGCCCGCCGGGCGTGTCGCAGGCGATGACCCGGCCGCGGTCGATCACCGCGACCCGGTCGAGCACGCTCTCCGCCTCGATCACGTTGTGCGTCACGAGCAGCACGGTGGCGCCGCGGTCCGCCCTGCGGCGGTCCACGGCCGCCCATACGGCGCGGCGCGCCACGGGGTCCATGCCGGTGGTCGGTTCGTCCAGAACCAGCAGCGGACGCTCGCCGACGAGTACGGCGGCGAAGCATGCGAGGCGGCGCTGGCCGCCGGAAAGACGCTTGAGCGGGCGTCCGGCGATGTCTTCGAGCCCCAGCTCCGCCAGAACCGCGTCCCGCTCGGCGCGCGCGTCCCGCGCCGTCAGGCCGCGCAGGCGGCCGGTCGTCTCCACGGCCAGCGCGACGGTCATCTCGTCCAGGGCACTCGACTCCTGCCCCAGATAGCCGAGCAGCCGCGCCGCGCGCTCCGGGTACCGCACGAGGTCGTGCCCCAGCACGGTGACGCTGCCGGAATCGGGGCGCAGCAGGCCGGTCAGCTGGCGCACCAGGGTCGACTTGCCGGCACCGTTCGGGCCGAGCAGCCCGAAGATCTCACCGCGCCGTACGTCCAGACTGATCCCGTCACTCGCCCGAACCGCCGGCGCCCCCGCCGCCCCTCGCCGCCCGCGCACCGCGGGGTACGTCTTGACCAGGTCCCGCACGGCACACACCAGCTCGCCGCACTCCACCCGCTTCGCACCCATCCTCACGACCCACGAGCCTACGCGTCCCCACGGCCTGCCTCTCGTTCACCCCCTGTGGGGGTCGGCCATCGGTGGGGCGTGCGGTTTGCCCCGGTGGGGGTGCGGGTTTGCGCTTTGGGTTCGGTGGGTGGGGGCTCGGGGCCCCGCAGGGGTCTCTCCTCGTTGCCTGGAGCGGCCGAAATGTATGGACGCGACCGGGGCTTCGGTCGCCTG
>NZ_LGCW01000319.1:0-37295 GCF_001279365.1 Streptomyces sp. NRRL F-5755
CCCCCCCGCCGTCCGCCCCGCCACCCCCGATGTTTCACCCTCCCCCCTCCGGGCACCGAGGTGCGGCGGGAGGTGACGTGGTGGCCGAGGTGCTGCTCCTACTGGTGGCGTTGGCGCTCACGCTGGCCTGTGCCGTGTTCGTGGCGGCGGAGTTCTCGCTGACGACGGTCGAGCGCAGCGAGGTGGAGCGCGCGGCGGAGGCGGGGGAGCGGGGCGCCGAGGGGGTGCTGAGCGCGGTGCGCGCGCTCGCGTTCCAGCTGTCCGGCGCGCAACTGGGCATCACCGTCACCTCGCTCGTCATCGGCATGCTCGCGGAACCGTCGCTGGCTGCGCTGCTGCGCGGCCCGCTCGCGGCGGCCGGGCTGCCGGGCACGGTGGTGCCCGGCGTCGCGTCCGCGCTCGGGGTGGGCGTGTCCACCGTGGTGCTGATGGTCGTCGGCGAACTGGTGCCCAAGAACTGGGCGATCTCCCGGCCGCTGGCCGTGGCCCGGCTGGTGGCCGGCCCGCTGCGCGCCTTCAGCGCCGTCTTCGCGCCGTTCATCCGTCACCTGAACCGGTCCGCCAACCGGATCGTCCGGCGCTTCGGGCTGGAGCCCACCGAGGAACTGGCGTCCTCCCGCAGCCCGGCCGAGCTGGTCGCGCTCGCCCGGTACTCGGCCGAGGAGGGCGCCCTGCCCGCCGACTCGGCGGAACTGTTCGTACGGACCCTGCACCTGGGCGAGCTGACGGCCCAGAACGTCATGACGCCGCGGGTCGACGTGCTCGCCCTGGAGGCGCGGGCCACCGCCGCCGACGCGGCCACCCTCACCCTGGCCACCGGCCTGTCCCGCTTCCCCGTGTACCGGGGCGGCCTGGACGAGGTCATCGGCACCGTCCACATCCGCGACGTGCTCGCCCTCGACCCCGCGGAGCGGACCGCCACCACGGTCGCGGAGCTGGCCATCGACCCCCTGCGGGTGCCGGAGTCGCTGCCCGTCGACCGGCTGCTGGACCGGCTGCGCACCGTCCGGACGATGGCGGTGGTGATCGACGAGTACGGGGGTACGGCCGGGATCGTCACCCTGGAGGACATCGTCGAGGAGATGGTCGGCGACGTACGGGACGAGCACGACCCGGACGAGGGCCCTGACCTGCTGCGGACCGGGGCGCGGTCCTGGGAGGCGGACGGCGCCCTGCGCCTGGACGGGCTGGCGGGGATCGGCCTGGAGGCGCCCGACGGGCCGTACGAGACGCTGGCCGGACTGCTCGCGACCCGGCTGGGGCGGATTCCGGAGCCCGGCGACGAGGTGTGCGCCGGGGGCTGGCGGCTGACGGTGCTGGACGTGCGCAGACACCGGGCCGAGCGGGTACGGCTGACCGCGCCCGCCGGTGCGTCCTCGCCGGTGGCCCGGGCCGACGACGGCGGGAGGGAGCGGGCATGACGGTGGTTCAGCTGGCCGTCGCCGCGCTGACCTTGGTCAGCAACGCCTTCTTCGTCGGCGGCGAGTTCGCGATGATCTCCGTACGGCGCAGTCAGATCGAGCCGCGCGCCAAGGACGGGGACCGGCGGGCCGAACGGGTGCTGTGGGGTCTGGAACACCTCTCCGAGATGCTCGCCACCGCCCAACTGGGCGTCACCGCCTCCTCGTTGCTGCTGGGTGCGATGGCCGAGCCCGCCATCGCGCACCTCGCCGAGCCGCTGTTCACGGCGGTGCACGTCCCGCACGGACTGGTGCACCCGGTCGCGTTCGTCCTGGCGCTGGCCCTGGCCACGTACTTGCACATGCTCGTCGGGGAGATGGTCCCCAAGAACATTGCGCTGGCCGCGCCCGAACGTTCCGCGCTGCTGCTGGGGCCGCCGCTGGTGGCCCTCACCCGCGCGCTGCGCCCCGTCGTCGTGAGCATCAACGCCCTGGCCAACACGCTGCTACGGCTGGTCCGGATCGAGCCGGCGAACGAGGTCGCCGCCGCCTTCACGGACGAGGAACTCGCCCGTATCGTCCAGGACTCCCGGCACGCCGGGCTGCTCTCCGACACCGGCGGCGAGCGGCTGCGGGACGCGCTGGAACTGGGGCAGCGGCCGGTCGGCGATCTGCTCGTCCCGCTGTCGGAGATGGTCACCGTCGATCGGCATGTGACCCCGGACGAGCTGGAACGCACCGCGGCCCGCGCCGGGTTCTCCCGGCTGCCGGTGACCGGCCCGGCCGGTACGGTCCTCGGTTACCTGCACATCAAGGACACCCTCGGCGTCGTCGAGCGCGACCGGCCGTTCCCCCGGAAGGCGCTGCGCCCCGTGCCGCGCGTGCACCGCGACACCCCGCTGGACGACACCCTGACCACGATGCGGGCGGCCGGCACCCAGCTGGCCGCGGTCGGCGGCGAGCAGGGCGAGGTGCTCGGCTTCGTCACGATGACGGACGTACTGGGGGAGCTGGTGGGCCCGCCGGGCCCGGACCGGGCCCGGGGTGCGGCCCGAGGAGCGGATCAATGAGCGGTCGATGGGCGGATCGATGGGCGGATCGATGAGCGGATCGATGAGCGGAGCACGGTGGCGGAGCGGCGGCCGGGCGTCAGTCGGAGACCGCGGCCGAGGGCGAGGGGCAGGCGGGTTCGCAGGGCTCGCCGGGCCGCTCGGCGCTGGTGGCCGTGACGGCGGGCGGGGTGTGGGCGTGGTGCTGCCGGGGCAGGCTGGGCTCCAGCTCGACCAGGACGAGGGCGACGTCGTCGTCCTGGGCGCCGTGGGTGTGCCGGCACATCGTCGACAGCACGGCCTCGATCGCGTCGTTGAGATCGGGCAGCGAGCAGGCCGGCAGCAGGCCGGCCAGATCGATCATCGTGCCGTGCGGGTCCCGGGCCTCGGCGAGGCCGTCGGTGTAGAGCAGCAGCCGGTCGCCGGGGGACAGCTCCACCTCCTGGACGCGGGGCATCGGATACAGCCCGATGGGCGTGGTCGGCTCGGCCGGGGTGAGCAGGACGGGCGGGCCGGCGGCGGGCAGGTGCAGGGGCGGGTGGTGGCCGCAGTTGACCAGCCGCAGCCGCCCCGGGGATATCTCGGCGATCACGGCGGTGATGAAGTCCTCCGGGCCGAGGTCGTCGATCAGCCGCCGGTCGGTCTCCTCGACCACCTCGGCGAGGTTGCTGCGGGTGTAGGCGCAGTCGCGGAAGTGCCCTATGGCCGCCGCGGACAGGCGGACCGCCTCCAGGCCCTTGCCGCGTACGTCGCCGATCAGCACCCGCAGGCCGCTCGGGGTGTCGGCGAAGGCGTACAGATCGCCGCCGATGACGGCGCGCGGCGCGGCGGAGCGGTAGCGGGCGCACACCGAGGCGCCGCTGACCCGGAACGAGGTGGGCCGCAGGATCGCGCGCTGCGCGGCGGCCGCGACCCCGGCAAGCTGACTGTCCAGGGCCGCCTGCCGGTCGGAGGCCCAGGTCGCGTAGGCAGCGGCGGCGGCGAGCACGGTCAGGGACAGCAGCTGGTCGGTGCGGCTGAGGGTGTGTTCGTGTGCGGCGACGGCCACGCCCAGGAGCAGGGCGGCGAACGAGACCGCGGCGGTGCACGCTCCTTCGAGTCTGGTGGCGGCGACCAGCGGGCCGAACATCAGCAGCCCGGTCAGGCCGATGTCCGGTCCCAGCGCCAGGTCCCCGGCCGCGACCGCGGCTCCGGCCAGGGCCGTGAGCAGCAGCAGGGCGCCCTGTCGGACTTCGCGCATGTCCTCCCCTTTCCCCACGGCCGAGGCGGGCCCGCCTCGGCCGGCCGGCGCTCCCCGCATCGCGGTTACTGTACGTATTCATTTGCGAAGCGATCGCCCAGGCTCCCGTCGGCCCGTCGACCCTGGCGGATCGACACCCGAAGCGGCCTGTACACGGTTCTACCCACCTGCTGGCCAGGGAGAACCTACGGATCTGTCATATGGTCGGATCGATGTCGAACCGCAGGTGACCGGCCGTCCATGCCATCGAACACCGGCAATCTTCACTACACAGAGTAACGAAGTCGCGGTGTGTGAGAGTTCCCGTCGTGGGCTTCGACGCCGCTCCGGCGGAGGCCGGCGGGCGGGGCGGTGGGAACACCGGTTCGCCCCGAGCCGCACTCATCAGGGATGATGTCCTAGGAGCCGCTGCCTGACCGGTGCCGGTCCGTTGGCTGACTCCCCACCCGCCCGAGCAGTGAATCCGCAGGTGAGAGAGCCAGTATGAAGTTTCTGAACGATGCCAAGCCGCCGTACGACCTGACGTACGACGATGTGTTCATGGTGCCCGGCCGCTCCGCGGTCGGCTCCCGCCAGGGTGTGGACCTGGCCTCGCCGGACGGCACCGGCACGACCATCCCGCTGGTGGTCGCGAACATGACCGCCATCGCCGGCCGCCGGATGGCCGAGACCGTGGCCCGCCGCGGCGGCCTGGTCGTCATCCCGCAGGACATCCCCATCGAGGTCGTCACCGAGGTCGTCGGCTGGGTCAAGCGCCGTCACCTGGTCCTGGACACCCCGATCGTGCTGTCCCCGGTCTCCACCGTCGCGGACGCCCTGGCGCTGCTGCCCAAGCGGGCACACGGCGCCGGGATCGTCGTCGAGGGCGGCCGCCCCGTCGGCATCGTCACCGAGCACGACCTGACCGGCGTGGACCGCTTCACGCAGGTCGCCGAGGTGATGTCCAAGGACCTGCTGGTCCTGGACGCGGACATCGACCCGCGCGAGGCGTTCAACCGGCTCGACGCCGCCAACCGCAAGCTGGCCCCCGCGGTCGACGCGGACGGCATGCTGGCGGGCATCCTGACCCGCAAGGGCGCCCTCCGCGCGACGCTGTACAAGCCCGCGACGGACGCCGACGGCAAGCTGCGCATCGCCGCCGCCGTGGGCATCAACGGCGATGTGGCCGGCAAGGCGAAGGCCCTGCTGGCAGCCGGTGTGGACACGCTCGTGGTGGACACCGCGCACGGCCACCAGGAGTCGATGATCAGCGCGGTCAAGGCCGTACGGGCGCTGGACCCGCAGGTGCCGATCGTGGCCGGCAACATCGTCGCCGCCGACGGCGTGCGCGACCTCATCGAGGCCGGCGCGGACATCATCAAGGTCGGCGTGGGCCCGGGCGCCATGTGCACCACCCGCATGATGACCGGCGTGGGCCGCCCGCAGTTCTCCGCCGTCCTGGAGTGCGCCGCCGAGGCGAAGAAGTACGGCAAGCACGTCTGGGCGGACGGCGGCGTGCGCCACCCGCGCGACGTGGCGATGGCGCTGGCCGCCGGCGCCTCCAACGTCATGATCGGCTCCTGGTTCGCCGGTACGTACGAGTCGCCCGGCGACCTCCAGCACACCGCCGACGGGCGTCCGTACAAGGAGAGCTTCGGCATGGCCTCGGCGCGTGCGGTCCGCAACCGTACGAGTGAGGAATCGGCGTACGACCGGGCGCGCAAGGCGCTCTTCGAGGAGGGCATCTCCACCTCGAAGATGTTCGTCGACCCGGCCCGTCCCGGCGTCGAGGACCTGATCGACTCGATCATCGCGGGCGTCCGCAGCTCCTGCACGTACGCGGGCGCGGCCTCCCTGGAGGAGTTCGCGGAGAAGGCCGTCGTCGGCGTGCAGAGCGCCGCCGGCTATGCGGAGGGCAAGCCGCTGCACGCCAGCTGGAGCTGATCTCCCGCCGCCCCGAGACAGGGGAACACGGCCGTCCGGCCCCGCACCGATCGCCTCGGTGCGGGGCCGGACGCGTTTGTGCGGCGGGATGTGCGGGAACGTCCAACCGATGAGATTTGTCGTTTGTGTGCAACGAACGACCGCTCGCGGACCAGGTGCGCAACAAATGTTCACGGTTGCGCAAGGAACCTGCATTACGGCATCTCATAACCGCCCCGTACAGTCATGCGCTGTACGTGGAGTGGCGGGGACCGCCTGCTCGGCGGTCCCCCCTTCCTTGTCGCGGGTTGTTTCGTCGTACCCGCGCACGGGGCCCGCTGTCGGTCGTCCGCCACCTTGACCGGCAGTGATGAAGGAGCCACCCCTGTGTTGGAGCACGGCGCAGCCCCGCCCGCGGCGGGCAGCGACCCCCGGCCCCCCGTTCCCTCCGGGGGCCTCGGCGCCCGGCTGATGCGGCGCAAGCCCGTCGAACAGCTGGTGGCCGAGGGCGGCCAGGGCGAGGGCGGCACCCTCCGCCGCTCGATGGGCATGTGGCAGCTGACCATGATCAGCATCGGTGCCACGCTGGGCACCGGCATCTTCGTCGTCCTCGGCGACGCGGTGCCCAAGGCCGGCCCGGCCGTCATCATCTCGTTCGTCATCGCCGGCATCACCGCCCTGTTCTCCGCGCTGTCCTACGCGGAGCTGGCCGGCTCCATCCCGGTCTCCGGCTCCTCGTACTCCTACGCCTACGCGACCCTCGGCGAGCTGGTCGCCTGGGTCTGCGGCTGGTGCATGATCCTTGAGTACGGCGTCTCGGTCGCGGCCGTCGCGGTCGGCTGGGGCGAGTACCTCAACGAACTGCTGTCCGGCACCATCGGCGTCACCCTCCCCGAGGCGCTGTCCGCGCCGCCCGGCGGTGGCGGGATCTTCAACCTCCCGGCGCTGGTCGTCGTCATGCTGGCCATGGTCTTCCTGCTGGGCGGCGCCAAGGAGAGCGCCCGCGCCAACACGATCATGGTGGCCGTCAAGATCGTCGCACTGCTGCTGTTCTGCGGCGTCGCGGCCCAGGGCATCAGCTCCGGCAACTACGCCAACTTCATGCCGCTGGGCATCGCCGGCGTCAGCGGCGCCGGGGCCACGCTCTTCTTCTCGTACATCGGCTTCGACGCCGCCTCCACGGCGGGCGAGGAGGCCAAGAATCCGCAGCGGGACCTGCCGCGCGCGATCATGCTCTCGCTGATCATCGTCACCGCGCTGTACTGCCTGGTCGCCGCGGTGGCCGTGGGCGCCCGGTCCTGGAAGGGCTTCGAGGGCTCGGAGGCCGCGCTCGCCGGCATCATGAAGGAGGTCACCGGCCAGAGCTTCTGGGCCGTGCTGCTCGCCGCCGGTGCCGTCATCGCCATCGCCAGCGTCGTCCTGACGGTCCTCTACGGCCAGACCCGTGTCCTGTTCGCGATGTCCCGCGACGGCCTGGTGCCGAAGGTGTTCTCCAAGGTCCACCCGAAGACCGGCGTCCCGCGCGCCAACACCGTGATCGTCTCGCTGTTCTGCGGCATCCTGGCCGCCGCCGTCCCGCTCGGCCAGCTCACCGACGCCACCAGCATCGGCACGCTCTTCGCCTTCGCGCTGGTCAACGTCGCGGTGATCGTGCTGCGCTTCACCAAGCCGGACATGCCGCGCTCCTTCCGCACGCCGCTGGCGCCGGTCTTCCCCGCGATCGGCTTCCTGCTGTGCCTGTACATGATGAGCAGCCTCGGCCCGGTCACCTGGGTGGTCTTCGGTGTCTGGATGGTCGTCGGGCTCGTGGTCTACTTCGTCTACGGCATGCGCCGCTCCCGATTGGCCACCGCAGAGAAGTGATCCACCCGCAGTGCGACAGATGAACGAACTCGACCAGCGCATCGTCCATGCCCTGGCGGAGGACGCCCGCCGCTCCTACGCCGACATCGGGGCGGAGGTCGGACTCTCCGCCCCGGCGGTCAAACGCCGGGTGGACCGGCTGCGGACCGAGGGCGCCATCACCGGGTTCACCGTCCGGGTGGACCCGGCGGCGCTGGGCTGGGAGACCGAGGGGTTCATCGAGCTGTTCTGCCGCCGCAACACCTCGCCGGACGCCATCCACCGGGGTCTGGCGCGCTATCCGGAAGTGGCGTCCGCCTCCACCGTCACCGGTGAGGCGGACGCCATCGTCCAGGTCTTCGCCTCCGACATGCGCCACTTCGAACGGGTACTGGAACGCATCGCGGGCGAGCCGTTCGTCGAACGCACCAAGTCGGTGCTTGTTCTTTCGCCGCTGCTGCGGCGGTTCAGTTCGGGGTCGCCGGGGTGAGGGGGTGCCGGTTCCCGGAACCGGCGAACCGGCGCCGGCCGTCCCGGCCCCGGGTCCGGGCTCCCATGCCCGGCTCCCATGTCCGGGCCGGTGGGCAGCAGTGCCCGATCATGGCGGCATGACGCCGGCAGCCCGCGTTCCTCGACCGGTGGCACCCGGGCGGCGCCCCGATGCCCGCCCTCGACGAGACGCCCGGCGGCTGATCCCGTACGCGGTCCCGGCACGAAGTCCCGGTACGCGGCCCCCTCACCCCCGCCCGCTCCACCACGCCAGCACCCCGCCCAGCACGAGCAGGGCGCAGATGCCCAGGTTGACGAGCTTGTAGGAGAGGAAGACCGCGGCGAATTCGCGGATGGTGGCGCTGGGCCAGAAGTAGGCGGCGGTGGGGGCGCCGACGACCTGGCCGTTGATGCCGGCGTGGCGGGCCAGGATCGCGGCGCGCAGCACGTGGTAGTTGTTCGTGACGATCACACAGCGGTGGTCCGGCACCATACGGTCCATGATCTCCTTGCTGTACGCCAGGTTCTCCTCCGTCGTGCGGGACTGCTCCTCGCACAGGATGCGGTCCGCGGGGAAGCCGCGCTCGGTCAGATAGGCCGCCATCGCCCGGGACTCCGGGAGCTGTTCGTCCGGGCCCTGGCCGCCGGAGGTGAGCAGCAGCGGCGGGTTGCCGCGCCGCGCCTGGCGCTCGTACACGGCGCGGGCCCGCTCCAGCCGGTTGGCCAGCAGTGGCGGTACGCGCGTGCCGCCGATCAGCCCGGAGCCCAGCACCACCACGAAGTCCGCGTTGCGGCGCACCCGCAACCGTCCGTAGAGGAAGGCGTAGCCGACGAAGCACAGGAAGAGGAAGGAGACGTAGCCGAGCACCAGCAGGGTCGTGGCGGAGATCACGATCAGGGTGCGCGACCCGGTGGAGGCGGCCGTGATCAGCAGGGCGGTCACCGCGAAGATCCCCAGCCCGGCCAGCAGCGACAGCAGGTTCGCCAGGCTGCGGCCTTCCTTGCGGACCATCTTCACGCCGTTGAGGATCAGGAAGACGCCGAGGACGAGGACGCCGAGCGTGGGCAGCAGGAGGATGAGCACGGCGGCCGCGACGGCCGCCGGCGTCGGCAGTTGGCGCAGTTGTATGAGCAGGGCCGGGACGAGGAAGACGACGGTCAGGCCCAGGTGGACGGCGTTGCTGAAGCGGCGCCGGTCGCGCAGCACACCGACGAGGAACAGGACGAAGAAGAGGGCCGGCAGGGCGTACGCGAGCATGGCCACATCGTAAGGCGGGGCGATCATGGACCCGATGCCGATGCCGATGCCGATGCCGATGCCGATGCCGATGCCGATGCCGATGCCGATGCCGCGGGCACCGGCCGGTGTGCCCCAGTCCCCGCGGCAGGACGCGGTCAACTCACCGGAACGTCCCACGGCACGACCGTGAAGTCCCCGCGCTCCACCGTCTCGAACGGCGCCGAACTGACGCACTTGGGGAGATCCTTGGTGGCCGTCGGGTCGTTGGTGGACGCCCAGCTGTAGCCGAGCCGGTCGGCCCGGCCCGGTCCCCGGTCGTGCACGGAGAAGCCGACCCGCTTGCCCTTGAGGCCCGCCACGTCGGTCGCGGTGACGATGCCGCTGGCCACCGCGACCTTGCCACCGGTCACCAGGCAGTCGATACGGCCTTTCGCCCAGCCGCTCGTCGTCTTGCCGACGTGCCGGAACGCGAAGGTGCCACGCGCCTTGTCGGGCGTCTCGTCCCTGCGGAAGCGCGCGTCGAAGGAGAAGCGGACATCGTCGCCGTCGGCGCGGCGGAGCTTCGCGGACCCGGTCAGCCGCGGGTCGCCGGGCTGATGGGTGGCGCTCTGCGCGGCGGTGGCGCGCGGCACCGGGTGCGCCGCGTCGGGCGGGGGTACGGCGAGCGCGGAGCCGCCCGCCCCCGCGGCCAGCAGGACCGCGGCCGAGACGGCGACGATCCGGAGGTATCTGCGGGCGGTGGTGCGCGTGGGCTGGGTGCTGTGACGGCGGTCCGAACGGTTCATGACGGATCTTCCCCCGACAGAATCGTGAGCGTTCCCCCGGCCTCTCCGGGTGCCTCGTACGATGCCGTCCGGCCGTGTGCGCCACATCGGGCCCGGGAGCGACCCCCGTTCCGCCGCGCGGGGGACCGGCCTGCGACCGGAGGCGTACCGGGGGAGCGGACGCCGTCCGTCCGGCGGCACGGAACCTGCGGCACGGCCCGGAACGCCGGGCGCAACGAATCGCCGTATCAGCCGTACAACACGCAACGAAACAGCCATCGGCACGCAATGGTGACGCCTTGTACGGGCGGTTCGGCGGACCGTACCGTCTAGGCGTCCCGCCGATCGCCGGGCCACGGCCGCACCGCAACGGTGCCGGGCCGGCCGCCGTTCGTCCGCACGTGTCCTCCGAGGGGTCCCATGTCGTCGCTGCGCACCGCCCTGCTCCAGAGTTCGGGACGGCCCGGCGATGTCGCGCAGAACCTGCGGGCCGTCGAGGACGCCGCGCGCGAGGCGGCGGCGGGCGGTGCCGGGCTGCTCGTCTGCCCGGAGCTGTTCCTGACGGGCTACGCTATTGGTGAGGACCTGCACCGGCTCGCCGAGCCCGCCGACGGCCCGGCCGCCCGGACGGTGGCCCGAATAGCCGCCGAGCACGGCATCGCGGTGCTCTACGGCTATCCGGAGCGCGACGGCGCGACGGTCTACAACTCGGCACAGCTGATCGGCCCCGAAGGGCAGCCGCTGGCCAACTACCGCAAGACCCACCTCTTCGGCTGCTTCGAGCGCGAGTGGTTCACGCCGGGGGACGGCCCGGTCGTCCAGGCCGAGCTGGACGGTCTCCGGATCGGCCTGATGATCTGCTACGACGTGGAGTTCCCGGAGAACGTCCGCGCCCACGCGCTGGCCGGCACCGACCTGCTGCTGGTGCCCACCGCCCAGCTGCACCCCTTCCAGTTCGTCGCCGAATCGCTGATTCCGGTACGGGCCTTCGAGAGCCAGCTCTACATCGCCTACGTCAACCGGACGGGCCCGGAGGGCGAGTTCGAGTTCGTCGGGCTGAGCTGCCTGGCCGGGCCCGACGGCACCGTGCGCGCCCGCGCCGGACGCGGCGAGGAGCTGGTGTTCGGCGACGTGGACGCGGACCTGCTCAAGCGGTCGCGGGAGGACAATCCGTACCTCGCCGACCGGCGCCCCGGTCTCTACGGCTCGCTGACCTGACCGCGCCGCCTCTGACACCGGCCTGAAGAAAACCCCACAGCGGCGCCACCGCGCCGCCCCCACGCCTGCCCGCGCGCCCGCGCGCACCCACCCCCCTCAGCACCCGCTCGCAAGGAGTCCGTACCGATGACCGTGCCCACCGCCGCCCAGCACGCGGACGCCCAGCCGCCCATCACCATGTTCGGGCCGGACTTCCCGTACGCGTACGACGACTTCCTGGCCCACCCGGCGGGCCTCGGCCAGGTGCCCGCGACGGAGCACGGCAAGGAGGTCGCCGTCATCGGCGGCGGCCTGTCGGGGATCATCACGGCCTACGAGCTGATGAAGATGGGCCTCAAGCCCGTCGTCTACGAGGCGGACCAGATAGGCGGCCGGCTGCGCACCGTCGGCTTCGAGGGCTGCGACCCGGAGCTGACCGCCGAGATGGGCGCGATGCGCTTCCCGCCGTCCTCCACGGCGCTCCAGCACTACATCGACCTCGTCGGCCTGAAGACCAAGCCGTTCCCCAACCCGCTCGCGCCCGACACCCCCTCCACGGTCGTCGACCTCAAGGGCGAGACCCACTACGCGCGCACCGTCGAGGACCTGCCCGAGGTCTACCACCAGGTCATGGACGCCTGGAACGCCTGCCTGGAGGAGGGCGCGGACTTCTCCGACATGAACCGCGCCATCCGCGAGCGCGATGTGCCGCGCATCCGGGAGATCTGGTCGCGCCTGGTCGAGAAGCTCGACAACCAGACCTTCTACGGGTACCTCTGCGACTCCACCGCCTTCAAGTCCTTCCGGCACCGCGAGATCTTCGGCCAGGTCGGCTTCGGCACCGGCGGCTGGGACACCGACTTCCCCAACTCCATCCTGGAGATCCTGCGCGTCGTCTACACCGAGGCCGACGACCACCACCGCGGCATCGTCGGCGGCAGCCAGCAGCTGCCGCTGCGCCTGTGGGAGCGCGAGCCGGAGAAGCTCGTCCACTGGGCGCCGGGCACCTCGCTGTCCTCCCTGCACGACGGCACGCCGCGCCCGGCGGTCACCCGGCTGCACCGTACGGCCGGCAACCGCATCACCGTCACCGACGCCGACGGCGACATCCGTACGTACGAGGCGGCCGTCTTCACCGCGCAGTCCTGGATGCTGCTGTCGAAGATCGCCTGTGACGACGCGCTGTTCCCCATCGACCACTGGACGGCGATGGAGCGCACCCACTACATGGAGTCCTCCAAGCTGTTCGTGCCGGTCGACCGGCCGTTCTGGCTGGACAAGGCCGTCGACGACGAGGGCAACGAGACTGGCCGGGACGTGATGAGCATGACGCTCACCGACCGGATGACCCGCGGCACCTACCTGCTCGACGACGGCCCCGACAAGCCGGCCGTCATCTGCCTCTCCTACACGTGGTGCGACGACAGCCTCAAGTGGCTGCCGCTGAACGCCAACGACCGTATGGAGGTCATGCTCAAGTCGCTCTCGGAGATCTATCCGAAGGTCGACATCAGGAAGCACATCATCGGCAACCCGGTGACCGTCTCCTGGGAGAACGAGCCCTACTTCATGGGCGCGTTCAAGGCCAACCTGCCCGGCCACTATCGCTACCAGCGGCGGCTGTTCACCCACTTCATGCAGGACCGGCTGCCCGAGGACAAGCGCGGCCTCTTCCTCGCGGGCGACGACATCTCCTGGACGGCCGGCTGGGCCGAGGGCGCCGTGCAGACCGCGCTGAACGCGGTGTGGGGCGTGATGACCCACTTCGGCGGCAGCACGGACGCGGCCAACCCGGGCCCCGGTGACGTGTACGACGAGATCGCGCCGGTCGAGCTGCCGGAGGACTGACGGGAAACGGGTCCCGTACGGCATGCCGTACGGGACCCGGCGGAATCCGCGCCCCCTCAGCCCAGGGGCGTCAGCAGGCAGCGGCCGACCAGGCCCACGCCCGAGCCGAGCCGTTCGGTGAACTCCTCGGCCGTCTCCGGCAGGCCGCGCAGGCTCCACAGCACCCGGGCCGCCGCCCAGGCGCCGTCCCGGGCCATCTCCAGGCTCCAGGAACCGGCCAGGTGGGTGAGCGGGTCGGCGATGTCCAGCAGGTCGGGTCCGGGCATCAGGCTTTCCCGGATGCGCTCCTCCAGGCCCGTCAGGAGGTCGCCCACGCGGTCGAAGTCGGCGGCCAGCGCGCCCGGTTCGCACCCCAGGACACGGCAGGTGTCCACCACGGCCAGCGCCAGGTCGTGCCCGATGTGGGCGTTGATCCCGGCCAGCGCGAACTGCAGGGGCCGTACGCCCGGGTGGCGGCGCAGCTGGAACAGCGGGCGCCAGCAGGCCGGGACGGTCAGGCCGGCGCCGGCCGCGTCCACCGCGGCGAGATAGCGCCGGGCGAACACCGCGTCCAGCTCGCCCGCCGCCGCGGAGTCCTGGAAGCCGCCCGCGCCGAGGCGCCGGGCGATCTCCTCCGTGACGGACAGGTACACCCGGTTGAAGACCGCGATGCCGTCGGCGGGCGGAAGCGTGGCCTCCACTACGCGCATCCGGGCCAGGACCGCGGCCACGGGAGCCGGTGGCGCGGGAACGTGCTCGGCGGCCGGGCCCGGCCGGGCCGCGTCGGGGCACACCGCCGGGCCGCCCGGGGCCTGGTGAGTCGTCGTCATGCGCACAGCGTGACAGTCGGGTACCCACCGCAGAGGCGGCCCGGCGGCGGATGACCGGATCGGGGTAACCGGCGGCGCGCCCCCTTGTCCGTGCGCCGCCCGGCCGCTGATCACTGTTCAGCCACAACACCACCGCCGGTCGTTCAAACCGAATATTTTCAGCCTTCAAGCAGCGGCCCGATCCTGCCGAAGGGCCGCGGTGTCCCCGGAGGTTGAAGGATGTCCCGAAGACTCGTCGCCGCTCTGTCCGCCTCGGCCATGACCGTCACCGCGCTGGTGGCGGCCGCCGCTCCGGCCCAGGCCGTCCCCGCCGACAAGGCGAGGGTGCTGGCCGGCTGGACGCAGACCGACGCCGGCAGCTACAACGGCTGGCTCGCGGCCCGCGGCAACCAGGCGAAGTGGGCGGCGTACCAGTTCGACTGGAGCACCGACCACTGCTCCAAGTCGCCCGACAACCCCTTCGGCTTCCCCTTCGAGACGTCCTGCGCCCGCCACGACTTCGGCTACCGCAACCACAAGAAGGCCGGCACCTTCCCCGCGAACAAGCCGCGCCTGGACAGCGCGCTGTACGAGGACCTCAAGCGGGTCTGCGCCAAGTACACCGGCGCCAAGAAGACCTCGTGCGACGCGCTCGCGTGGACCTACTACGAGGCGGTCAAGAACCTCGGCTGATACGCCAGGCTCAGGCGGTCGTCCCCGGCTTCTTCGGCCCCGCCGGCTTCCGGGGCGCCGCCTCCTCGTCGTACGCGCTGGTCCCCTCGTCGAGCAGCGGTTCCTGCCCCTTGAGGTGCGCGGGGGCCAGCGCGCGCAGTACGTGGTAGCCGGAGAGCACCACGATCGTGCCGAGCGCGATGCCGCCCAGCTCGAAGTTGTCGCTGATCTTCAGGCTGACGCCGCCGATGCCGATGATGACGCCCGCGGCGACCGGCACCAGGTTCAGCGGATTGCGCAGGTCCACCTTGTTGTGCACCCAGATCTGCGCGCCGAGCAGGCCGATCATGCCGTACAGGATCACGGTGATGCCGCCCAGCACGCCGCCGGGGATCGCGGCCACCACCGCGCCGAACTTCGGGCACAGCCCGAAGAGCAGGGCGAAAGCGGCCGCCGCCCAGTAGGCCGCGGTGGAGTAGACGCGGGTCGCCGCCATCACGCCGATGTTCTCGGAGTACGTGGTGTTGGGCGGGCCGCCGAGCGCGGTGGAGAGCATCGAGCCCGCGCCGTCGGCGGAGATCGCGGTGCCCAGCTTGTCGTCGAGCGGATCGCCGGTCATCTCGCCGACCGCCTTGACGTGCCCGGCGTTCTCCGCGACCAGCGCGATCACCACGGGCAGCGCGACCAGGACGGCGGACCACTGGAAGGACGGAGCGTGGAAGGACGGCAGGCCGATCCACTCGGCCTTGCCGACGCCCGACAGGTCCAGGCGCCAGTGGTCGGTGATCTGCCCGGCGCCGTTCGCCGCGTGGATCTTGCCGAAGACCAGGTCGAACAGCCAGGAGATGCCGTACCCGAAGACCAGCCCCAGGAAGATCGCGATCCGCGACCAGAAGCCGCGCAGGCAGACCACGGCCAGACCGGTGAAGAGCATGGTCAGCAGTGCCACCCACTGGTCCTGCGGCCAGTACGTGCTGGCCGTCACCGGCGCCAGGTTGAAGCCGATGAGCATCACGACCGCGCCGGTGACCACCGGCGGCATCGCCGCGTGGATGATCCGCGCGCCGAACCGCTGGACCGCGAGGCCCACGAGGAAGAGCGCCGCGCCGACGACGAAGACCGCGCCGGTGACGGTGGCGCTGCTGCCGCCCTGCGCGCGGATGACGGCCGCGACGCCGACGAAGGACAGCGAGCAGCCGAGGTAGGACGGCACCCGGCCGCGGGTCGCCAGCAGGAAGATGACGGTCGAGACGCCCGACATCATGATGGCGAGGTTCGGGTCCAGGCCCATCAGGACGGGCGCGACGAAGCTGGCCCCGAACATGGCCACCACGTGCTGCGCGCCCAGGCCGGCGGTGCGCGGCCAGGACAGCCGTTCGTCCGGGCGGACGACGGCTCCGGGGGCGGGGGTGCGCCCGTCGCCGTGCACGGTCCAGCGCACACCGAGGCCCATGAGTGCTCCACTTCTTCACGTACGTCGCGGGGGGGATCGGCCGGACGGGGTGCCGGCCGGGCCATGTTAAGTCGGGATAAGGCCGCTCGCGGCCTGCGGACCGGCCCGTGGGACGGTGCTGCCCGCCCCGGCGGCCGGAGCATTTTAAGCAGCCGCTTACGATGGCCGGGTCCACTTCTTGAACAGTCAACAGCATCGGGCGGCGTCCGCCGTACCCGCGCCGCCGACCGCCGCAGAACCAGGAGCACCACCCCGTGAGCGTCGAAGCCCTTGAGGCCGCCCCCGCCGTCCCGTACGGACAGCTGGTCCCCGTCACCGTGCACTTCGACGACCTCGACGCGCTCGGCATGCTCCACAACTCCCGCTACCCGCTGCTCGTCGAGCGAGCCTGGGCCGAGTTCTGGCACGCCCGCGGCTTCGGCTTCGACGGGGACTGGGCGGCGGCCGGCGACATGTGCAACGTCATCAAGGAGATGAAGGTCTCGTACGAGCAGCCGGTCACCCGGCCCGGCTACTACGCCGCCCACCTGTGGGTCGAGCGCCTGGGCCGGACCGGCCTGACGTACGGCTTCCGGCTCTGCTCCGCGGACGGCGAGCAGACCTACGCGCGCGGCCACCGCGTCCTGGTGCGCGTCGACCCGCAGGCGCTGCGGCCCACGCCCTGGTCGGACCACGCCCGTGAGATAGCCGCCGAGCTGCTGCACCCGGAGGCGCAGGCCGCCTGAGCCGTTCCGGCTACGGCTTCAGGTCGCCGGCCGGTACCGCGTCGCGTCCCGCGGCGTCCCGGCCCGGCACCCGCAGCACCCCCGCGCCCAGGACCAGCCCGCAGGCCAGCGCCGTGACCAGCACGAACGAGCCGGTCAGCGAGGTGGCCTGGGCGATCGAGCCGATGGCGGACGGGGCGATCAGGCTGGAGGTGTACGTGACGGTGGCGACGCCCGCGATGGCCTGGCTGGGCGCCGGGCCGCTGCGTCCCGCCGCCGCGAACGCCAGCGGCACCACGACCGCGATGCCCAGTCCGATCAGCGCGAACCCGGTCACCGCCATCGCGGGGTGCCGGGCCAGCACGATCAGCAGGCCGCCCGCCGTCGCCAGCGCACCACTGGCCCGTACCGTGCGCACCGGCCCGAACCGGGCGACCACCGCGTCCCCCGCCAGCCGGGCCACCGCCATGGTGCAGGTCAGGGCGGTGGTCGAGGCCGCCGCCAGGCCCGGGTCGGTGCCCAGTACGTCACGCAGGTAGACCGCCGACCAGTCCAGGCTGGCGCCCTCCGCGAACACCGCGCAGAACCCGACCGCGCCGATGATCAGCGCGGACTTCGGGGGCAGCGCGAAGCGCGGCGGCGGGTGCTCGTCGGCGGCGCTGCGCAGGTCCAGCACGCCGCGGCAGGCCAGGGCGCCCAGCGTGGTGGAGACCAGCGCGGCGACGGCCAGGTGCAGCCGCGCGTCGGTGGCGGCGTGCGCCGCGGCCGTACCGGCCGCCGAGCCGAGCAGGGCGCCCACGCTCCACATGCCGTGCAGCCCCGACATGATCGGCTTGCCGAGCCGGTTCTCGGTCTCCACCCCCAGCGCGTTCATCGCCACGTCCGCCGTGCCGGAGGTCGCGCCGTACACGAGGAGGGCGCCGCACAGTCCGTACAGGTTGGGGGAGAGGGCGGGCAGGGCGAGGGAGAGCGTCCACAGGGCGAGCAGGAGGCGCAGTGCGGTGCGGGCGCCCAGGCGGTGGCTGATCCGGCCGGCCAGGGGCATCGCGAGGAACGCGCCGATCGCCGGGAAGGCGAGGGCCAGGCCCAGCTGGCCCGCGCCGATCCGGGCATGGTCCTGGATCCAGGGGACGCGGGTGGCGAAGCTGCCGGCCACCGACCCGTGCACGAGGAAGACCACGGCCACGGACCAGCGGGCGCGGCGCAGCCGGGCGGGGGTGAAGCGCTGTCCGGAGGGCGGTTCGGGGGGTGGGGCGGCCGCGGAAGCCGCGTCGGGAACGCCGGTGCCATCCATGCGCGTTAAATTATCAGGAACCCTGCCTGATAAAAAGAAGATTCCTCCGGCGCACCGTGCCGCGGCCCGTCCGGAGAGGTCTGGAAGGATCCGGTCATGGACGAGACGCGCGGAACCGCTCCCGGCCGCCCCACCGCACCGGCCCCGGTACGCGCCACCCCGCGCACCGCCTCACCGAGCACCGCACGGGCGATCAACGACCGGCTGGCCCTTCAACTCCTCCAGAACGAGGGCCCGTTGACCGCCGGGGAGCTGAAGGCCGGCACCGGCCTGTCCCGGCCGACCGTCGCCGACCTCGTCGAGCGCCTCCAGGCCGCCGGGCTGATCGCGGTGGTCGGCGAGTCCGGCGCGCGGCGGCGCGGGCCCAACGCCCGGCTGTACGGGATCGTCGCCGACCGGGCCCACCTGGCCGCCGTGGACCTGCGTGCGGACAGTGCCACAATCGCGGTCGCCGATCTGCTCGGCCGGGTGCAGGCCGAGACCGCCGTCCCGGCCGGCCCGGACACGGACCCCGTGCAGGCGGCGGCGAACGGCGTCGCCGCCCTGGAGAAACTGCTCGGCGCGGCCGGGGCGGCCCGGCCGCACACCGTCGCCGTCGGCGCGCCCGGCCTGGTGGACCCGGCCACCGGGCGCTTCCGCGGCACCGATGGGGTGCCCGCCTGGCACGCCGCGCTCGTCACGGCGCTCGGCGCCCTGCCCGCCGCGCCCGTCCTGCTGGAGAACGAGGTCAACCTCGCCGCCATCGCGGAACAGCGCGATGGCGCCGCGCGCGGTCGCGACACCTTCGTGCTGCTCTGGCTCGGCCACGGCACCGGCGCCGCCGTCGTCCTGGACGGCCGGCTGCGGCGCGGTGCCTCGGGCGGCACGGGCGAGATCGGCTTCCTGCCCGTACCGGGCACGGGCGGGCTGCCCACCGCCGCGGGCTGCGACGGCGGCTTCCACTCGCTGGCGGGCTCGGCGGCGGTGTGCGGACTGGCCGCCGAGTACGGGATCGAGGCGGGCGGGACGGAGGGGGGCGCCCCAGGCGAGCCCGACCCCGGCGCGCCCCCCGCCGAGGCGCTGGTCCGCGCCGCCGTCCACGCGGGCGGGGCCGGGGCCGCCTTCCTGGACGCGCTGGCCGCCCGGATCGCCCTCGGGGCCGCGGCCGTCTGCGCCGTACTGGACCCCGGCTGTGTCGTCCTCGGCGGCGAGACCGGCCGCGCGGGCGGCGACGCGCTGGCCGAGCGGGTCGCCGGCCACCTCGCCCGGATGTCCCCGCTGCACACCGAGGTGCGCGCGGGCACGGTCGGCGGCCGGGCGGTGCTGCGCGGCGCGGTGCTCGCCGCGATGGACGCGGCGCAGGACGACCTGTTCGGACCCGCGGGCTGAGTAACGGCCGCCGCGCCACCGGCCCCGCCTATTGCTCGGCCCTCGCCTGCCGTCCGGTCCCCGCCTGCCGCCCGGCCCCGCCTACCGCTCCGCAGCCGCCTTCCCGGTCTTCCCGCCGCGCTCCGCCAGGAAGTCCCCGTATTCCACCGTCCCGTCCGCATGATCGAGCGCCAGGTTCTCGCCCCGCCGCAGGGCGCCGAACAGCCTGCCCGGCAGCCACAGCGGTACGAGCAGGCGCCGCCGCCCGCCGGCCCGCAGGGTGTCCCGTACGAGGGCGTGGGCGCTACGGACCTCCGGGCCGCCCATGTCCGGGACCCGGCCCGCCGGTTCGCCGCAGGCCAGCGCGACCAGCCGGTCGGCGACCTCGCGTACGTCCACCGGCTGGAGCCGCACACCGGCCGGCACCGGGATCACCGGGAGCCGCGCCCCGGCCTTGACCATCCGCAGCACCAGGTCGTGGAACTGGGTGGTGCGCAGCACGGTCCAGCCCAGCCCGGAGTCCGCGACCAGCCGCTCCACGTCGCGCTTGGCGCGGTAGTAGGCCAGCGGTACGCGGTCCACGCCGACGATGGAGATATAGGCCAGATGCCGCACCCCGGCCGCCCGCGCCGCCTCGATGAGCCGCCCCGCGGCCTCGGTGTCGCCGGTCGGCGACGACGCGCAGTGGATCACCGTGTGCACGCCCGCCAGCGCCGGGGCCAGTCCGGAGCCGTCGCGCAGGTCCACCGCGTACGCACTCAGCCGGGGCCGCTCGGCGCCGGTGCGCGGACGGCGGCTGAGCGTGCGCACGTCATGGCCGTCGGCGAGCAGCCGTTCGACCACGGCGCGGCCGAGCGTGCCGGTGCCGCCGGTCACCAGAATCGTCGTCATCGCGATCAGTCCTCGCAGGTAGGGGGTGGGTGCCGGGGCGGGGCCGGGGAGGCCCGGCACCGTACCGGCAGGGCGCCGGGCCGGAGCGTGACACGCACGCCGCATCCTGTGAGGCACCCCACAGGCCGCCGCCCGCATGGCCGACGATCAGACGTGGCAGACTGAAGCCGTACTGAATTGACATACGCAGCGCACTCCGGGGTCGGTGAAAGTCCGAACCGGCGGTAACAGTCCGCGACCCGGCCGCCTCCAGCGGTCGGTTGAGCAGGTGGAATTCCTGCACCGACGGTTAAAGTCCGGATGGGAGGCAGTGCGCGGCGGGCGAGCAGCGGTATACCGCCGTCGGCGGCGGTCGTCCTCGTGTCCACGAGCGGCGGCCCCCTTTCCGGCACCGGTGTCCCCGTTGTCCCGTTCCCGTTTTCCTGTCCTTCGTGACAGCCCCGGAGTCCGTGCCTTCACAGGCAGGAGGACCCGGTGGCCACCCCAGCTCCCGCCGAGACCGCGGCGATGCGCCGAGCCATCCAGCTTGCCGCCCACGGCCTCGGGCACACCAGCCCCAATCCCGTCGTCGGCTGTGTCGTCCTAGACGCCGCCGGGCACACCGTGGGGGAGGGCTGGCACGAGCGGGCCGGCGGTCCGCACGCCGAGGTCAACGCGCTGCGCGAGGCGGGCGACCGGGCCCGCGGCGGCACCGCCTTCGTCACCCTGGAGCCCTGCAACCACACCGGCCGTACGGGACCGTGCGCGCAGGCCCTCATCGAGGCGGGCATCGCCCGGGTGCACTACGCCGTCCCGGACCCGAACCCCACCGCCACCGGCGGCTCCACCACCCTCGCCGAGGCCGGGATCGAGGTCGAGGGCGGGCTGCTCGCCGACGAGGCCGCGGCCGGCAACGAGGCGTGGCTGACCGCCGTACTGCGCCGCCGCCCGTTCGTCCTGTGGAAGTACGCCGCCACCCTCGACGGCCGGATCGCCGCCGCCGACGGCACCAGCCGCTGGATCAGCTCGGCCGAGTCCCGTGCCGATGTGCACCGGCTGCGCGCCCAGGCGGACGCGGTGATCGTCGGCTCCGGCACCGCCCGCGCCGACGACCCGCACCTCGGCGCCAGGATCGCCGGCCTGACCGACTCCGAGGTCAGCCAGCCGCTGCGGGTCGTGGTCGACACCGGCGCCGCCGTCGTCAAGCCCGGCGCCCGGGTCCTGGACGGCACCGCGCCCACCCTGATCGCGGTCGCCGAGGACGCCGACGCCGGCCACCTCGAAGGACTCGCCCCGATCGTCCGCCTGCCGCGTACCGCCGACGGCACCGGACTGCACATTCCCGCCCTGCTCGACGCCCTGTACGCACGCGACGTGCGGTCCGTGCTCCTGGAAGGCGGCCCGACCCTGGCCGGTTCCTTCCTGGCCGCGCACGCCGTGGACAAGGTCGTCGGCTATCTCGCGCCCGTCCTGCTCGGCGCCGGTCCCGCCGCCCTCGGCGACGCCGGAATCGGCACGATCGACCAGGCGTTGCGCCTCGATGTGACCGCCACCGACCGGCTCGGCCCCGACCTGCGCGTCACCGCCGTACCGGTCCGCCACGCCCTGAACGAGGAGAACTGACGTGTTCACCGGAATCGTCGAAGAACTGGGTGAGGTCGCCGCCGTCGAGCACCTCGGCGACAGCTCCCGGTTCACCCTGCGCGGCCCGCTCGTCACCCAGGACGCGAAGCACGGCGACTCGATCGCCGTCAACGGCGTCTGCCTGACCGTCGTGGACACCGGCGACGGCACCTTCACCGCCGATGTGATGGCCGAGACGCTGCACCGCTCCAGCCTCGGCGCCCTCGCCGCCGGCTCCCGCGTCAACCTCGAACGCCCGATGGCGCTCGGCGGGCGGCTGGGCGGCCACCTCGTCCAGGGCCATGTGGACGGCACCGGCACGATCGTCTCGCGGACGCCCGGCGAGCACTGGGAGGTCGTGAAGGTCGCGCTGCCCGCCCATCTCGCCCGCTACGTCGTGGAGAAAGGCTCCATCACCGTCGACGGCGTCAGCCTCACCGTCGTCGACGCGGCCGACGACCACTTCACCATCAGCCTGATCCCCACCACCCTCGCCCTGACCACCCTCGGCATCAAGCAGCCCGGCGACCCGGTCAACCTGGAGGTCGACGTGCTGGCGAAGTACGTGGAGCGGCTGCTGGGCCAGGGCCGGGGCACTGGGACGGCCGTCGCGGCCGTGGAAGAGAGCCTGCGGTGAACGTCCTCGACTGGCTCAACGGCCCGGCGTTCACCGCCTTCGGACAGCAGGTCATCTGGTCCGACATGGTCGGCAACAGCATCGGCCTGGCCGCCCTCGCCTTCGGCTGGCGGCGCTCCATATGGACCTGGCCCGCCCAGTTCCTGTCCGGCCTGATCCTCGTCTCCGCGTACGCCTACGCCCACCTCAGCGGCGGCGTCGGCAAGCAGCTGCTGGTCATCGGCGTGGCGCTGTGGGGCTGGCGGCAGTGGCAGCGCGGCCGGCGGCAGGCCCAGGACGGTTCCATCGCCGTCCGCTTCGCCACCTGGCGCGAGCGGGCCCTGCTCATCGCCGGCACCGCCGCTGGCACCGCCGCCGTCGGCTCGCTGTTCGCCCTCGTACCGCAGCTGTCCTGGAACCCCTGGCCCGACGCGTACATCTTCGTCGGCACCCTGGCGGCGATGGTCGCCCAGGCCCGCGGCCTGGTCGAGTTCTGGTTCGCCTGGCTGCTCGTCGACATCGTGGGCGTCCCCCTGGCCTTCAGCAGCGGCCTGGCCTTCTCCGGCCTGGTCTACGTCGTCTATCTCGGCCTCGTCCTGTGGGGCATGCGCGACTGGTGGCTGCGTTCCCGTACGAATCCGCAGCCCGTCCTGGAAGGAGCGGCGGCATGACCGCACTGCAGAGCTGGTACGACTCCGAGGGCACGGTGGCTCCTGACGCCGCCCTGGCCCTGGACCCCATCGAGCAGGCCGTCGCGGACATCGCCGCGGGCCGCCCCGTCGTGGTCGTGGACGACGAGAGCCGGGAGAACGAGGGCGACCTCGTGGTGGCCGCTGAACGGGCCACCCCGGAAATCCTCGCCTTCATGATGAGCGAGTGCCGCGGCCTGATCTGCGCCCCCATGGACGGCGCCGAACTGGACCGCCTGGCGCTGCCGCAGATGGTCGAGCAGAACACCGAGTCGATGCGCACCGCGTTCACCGTCTCCGTCGACGCGAGCGCCGCGCACGGCGTCAGCACCGGCATCTCCGCCGCCGACCGCGCCACCACCCTGCGCCTGCTGGCCTCCGGCGAGGCCGCCCCCGCCGACTTCGTCCGGCCGGGCCACATCTTCCCGCTGCGCGCCCGCGACGGCGGCGTACTGGAGCGCAACGGCCACACCGAGGCCGGGGTGGACCTCGCCCGGCTGGCCGGGCTGCGGCCCGCCGCCGCGATCGTGGAGATCGCCGGCGAGGACGGCACGATGCTGCGGCTGCCCGAGCTGGTGCCGTTCGCCCGCAAGCACGGCCTGTCGATCATCTCCATCGAGGACCTGATCGCCTACCGCCGCAGCTCGGAGCCCACCGTCCGCCGTGAGGCGACGACCCGGCTGCCCACCCGGCACGGCGAGTTCACCGCGTACGGCTACCGCTCCACCGTCGACGGCGTCGAGCATGTCGCGCTGGTGGCCGGGGAGATCGGCGACGGCGAGGACGTCCTCGTACGGGTCCATTCGGAGTGCCTGACCGGCGACATCTTCCACTCGCTGCGCTGCGACTGCGGCCCCCAGCTGGAGGAGTCGCTGCGGCGCGTGCAGGAGGCGGGCCGCGGCGTGGTGATCTACCTGCGCGGCCACGAGGGACGCGGCATCGGGCTGCTGTCCAAGCTGCGCGCGTACGAGCTCCAGGAGCGCGGCCGTGACACCCTCGACGCCAACCTGGAGCTGGGCCTGCCCGCCGACGCCCGGGACTACGGCGCGGGCGCCCAGATGCTGGCCGACCTGGGCGTGCGGTCGCTGCGCCTGATGACCAACAACCCGGAGAAGACCGAGGCGCTGGTCCGGTACGGGCTCAAGGTCACCGGCCGCGAGCCGATGCCTGTCCAGGCGGGCGAGCACAACCTGCGGTACCTGCGCACCAAGCGGGACCGGATGGGGCACGACCTGCCCTGGCTCGACGCGGAGCGCGCGTCGGCCTGCGGCCACCAGTAGCACCGCGGCCGGACCCCGGCCGTCCCACCCGTTACGTACACGAACACCACGAGGAGAACCGTGAGCGGCAAGGGCGCACCCGAACTGTCCGTGAAGAACTGTGGCGACCTGCGGGTGGCCGTCATCGCCGCCCAGTGGCACGAGAAGGTGATGGACGGCCTGGTGGACGGCGCCCTGCGCGCCCTGTCCGAGCTGGGCATCGACGAGCCGACGCTGCTGCGCGTGCCCGGCAGCTTCGAGCTGCCGGTGGTCGCCAAGGTGCTGGCCGGCCGCGGCTACGACGCGATCGTGGCGCTCGGCGTCGTCATCCGCGGCGGCACCCCGCACTTCGACTACGTCTGCCAGGGCGTCACCCAGGGCCTGACGCAGGTCAGCGTGGACACCGGCGTACCGATCGGGTTCGGCGTGCTGACCTGCGACACCGAGGAGCAGGCACTGGACCGGGCCGGAATCTTCGGCTCCACCGAGGACAAGGGCCACGAGGCGGTGACCGCCGCCGTCGCCACCGCCGCGACGCTGCGCACCGTCGCCGAGCCCTGGCGCTGAGCGGCGCCCCGCGACCGCGTAGGGTGGGGCCCATCATGTCCAAGAAGACGTTCGAGGAGCTGTTCACCGAGCTCCAGCAGAAGGCCGCCGGCGACCCCGCCACCTCCCGCACCGCCGAACTGGTCCAGTCCGGCGTCCATGCGATCGGCAAGAAGGTCGTCGAGGAGGCCGCCGAGGTGTGGATGGCCGCGGAGTACGAATCCGACGAGGCCGCCGCCGAGGAGATCTCCCAGCTCCTGTACCACCTTCAGGTGATGATGGTCGCCAAGGGCCTCACCCTCGACGACGTCTACGCCCACCTCTGAGCCGCCCGGCTCGCCCCGCACCACCCCTTTTCCCTGTCACCCCTCGTACGAAGGAAGTCACCTCTCATGCTGCGCATCGCCGTCCCGAACAAGGGTTCACTGTCCGAGCCTGCGTCGGCGATGCTCCATGAGGCCGGCTACCGCCAGCGCAAGGACCGCAGGGAACTGGTCCTGGTCGACGCGGAGAACGAGGTCGAGTTCTTCTTCCTGCGCCCGCGCGACATCGCGGTCTACGTCGGCTCCGGCAAGCTGGACATCGGCATCACCGGCCGCGACCTGCTGCTGGACTCCGGCGCACAGGCCGAGGAGATCATGCAGCTCGGCTTCGCCGGCTCGACCTTCCGCTACGCCACCCGGCCGGGCACCGCCAAGGAGGTCACCGACTTCGACGGCATGACGGTCGCGACCTCCTTCTCCGGCCTGGTCACCCAGCACCTCGCCGACAACGGCGTGAACGCCTCCGTCGTCCACCTCGACGGCGCGGTGGAGACCGCCATCCAGCTCGGCGTCGCCGAGATCATCGCCGATGTGGTGGAGACCGGCACCACGCTGCGCAACGCCGGACTGGAGATCATCGGCGAGCCGATCCTGAAGTCCGAGGCGGTTGTCATCCGCGGCAAGGACGCGCCCGAGGACGACCCGAAGGTCCGCCAGTTCCTGCGCCGCATGCAGGGTGTCCTGGTGGCCCGGCGCTACGTGATGATGGACTACGACATCCGCGTCGAGCACGTCGAGAAGGCCGTCGCCCTCACCCCGGGCCTGGAGTCGCCGACCGTCTCCCCGCTGCACCACGAGGGCTGGGTCGCGGTCCGCTCGATGGTCCCCGCCAAGGACGCCCAGCGCATCATGGACGAGCTGTACGAGCTCGGCGCCCGCGCCATCCTGACCACCGGCATCCACGCCTGCCGCCTCTGACCCGGCGGTCCGGCCGCCGCCGACGGGTGGCGGCCACCTCCGCCGCCGGCCCGCGCCGGCGGCCCGTACGAAAGAGCCCAGCGACGTGTCCGCGCCCGCATCCGCGCCCCTGCCCGCCCTCCCGGTGACGTTCCGGCCCGGCCGTACCCGGGCCGTGCTGTACGGCGTCGGCATCGCCCAGCTCGCCGTGCTCACGGTGATCGCCATGCTGCTGCCGAAGCTCGGCCCCGGCGAGCGGATCAGCTTCGTGTTCACGGGACTGATCGTGCTCGGCGTGCTCCTGCTGCTCGCCCGCCCCAAGGTGGTCGCCCACCAGGACGGCATCACGGTCGTCAACCTCACCACCAAGCGCGAGCTGGCCTGGGCCCAGGTGCTGCGCGTCAACCTGCGCCAGGGCGACCCGTGGGTGCACCTCGACCTGGCGGACGGCACCAGCCTGCCCGCCATGGGCATCCAGCCCGGCATCGCGCGCGACCAGGCGATCCGGGACGCCCGTACGCTCCGGGCGCTCGCCGACAGTCACGGCACCGGCAGTCAGCCGGGCGGATGACCTGCCCGCACCGGGGCCCGGCTGATTACCCTGGTGCCCAGGGCGCGCCCGCGCCCCGCCCCGGACCGGGGCCCCAGCGACCTGAGGAGTGACTCCCTCCAGCAATGGACGGATCGTCCGGTAGTACCTGCGCCGCCCCTCCGCCGGAACCCCCGCATCCGCGGGCCTTCGGCTCCCTCACGGAGGCGGCGGCATGACCGCCAGTCTGCTGCTGCTCGCGGCGGCACTCGTCCTGATCCTCGCCAACGGCTTCTTCGTCGCCGCCGAATTCGGCCTGGTGACCGTGGAGAAGGCGGAGGCCGAACGGGCCGCCGCCGCGGGCGACCGGCGCGCCCGCACCGTCGTCTCCGCGCTGCGCGAACTCTCCTTCCAGCTCTCCGGCACCCAGCTCGGCATCACCATCACCTCCCTGGTGGTCGGCATGCTCGCCGAGCCCGCCCTCGCCCACCTGCTGTCCGGGCCGCTGACCGCCCTCGGGCTGCCGGCCGGCGCCGTACCGGGCATCGCCGTCGTCATCGGGATGCTGCTGGCCTCCGCCGTGCAGATGGTCCTCGGCGAGCTGGTGCCCAAGAACTGGGCGGTCTCCAAGCCGCTCCAGGTCGCCCGCTTCGTGGCCGGCCCGCAGGGCGCCTTCTCGCGGTTCTTCCGCCCGGTGATCTCCCTGCTGAACACGGTCGCCAACCGGCTCGTACGGGCCCTGGGCGTGGAGCCGACCGACGAGCTGGCCTCCGCCCGCACCCCCGGTGAACTGGTCTCGCTGGCCCACCACTCGGCCCGCGCCGGGGTGATCGAGCAGGACACCGCCGACCTGTTCGTGCGCACCCTCTCGCTCGGCGGGCTGACCGCCGAGAACGTGATGACCCCGCGGGTACGGGTCAGCGCCCTCCAGGCGTCCGCGACCGCCGAGGACGTCCTCAACCTCACCCGCGCCACCGGCCTGTCCCGCTTCCCCGTCTACCACACCCGGCTCGACGAGGTCGTGGGCATGGTGCACCTCAAGGACGCCCTCGCGGTGCCCGAGCACGAGCGGCTGCGCACCCCGGCCGGGCGGATCGCCGTACCGCCGCTCCTGGTGCCCGAGACGCTGCCGGTGCAGCCGCTGCTGGAGCGGCTGCGCAGCGAGCAGCCGATAGCCGTGGTCGTCGACGAGTACGGCGGCACGGCGGGCGTGGTCACCCTGGAGGACATCGTCGAGGAACTGGTCGGCGAGGTCCGCGACGAGCACGACCGGGCGGTGCTGCCCGAGCTGGCGCAGGCGCCGCCCGAGGACGGCCGCCCGTCCTGGGACGCGGACGGCGGCTGCCGGGTCGACACGCTGCGCCGGATCGGACTGGACGCGCCCGACGGCCCGTACGAGACCGTGGCCGGACTGGTCGCGCACATACTCGGGCGGGTGCCGGCCCCCGGCGACACCGCCGAACTGGACGGCTGGCGGCTGCGGGTGCGGCTGGTGTCCCACCACCGCGCCGCACGGGTCCGGATCATACGGACGGCCGGCGCCGCCGCCCCCGCCCCGCTGCTCGCGGAGGTGGCCCGGTGAGTTTCCTGCAGCTTCTGTTCGCCGCCTTCCTGGTCCTGGTCAACGGCTTCTTCGTGGGCGCCGAGTTCGCGCTCGTCTCGGTGCGCCGCAGCCAGATCGAGCCGCTGGCCACCGCGGGCTCCAAGCGGGCCCGCAAGGTGCTGCACGGCCTGGAGAACCTGCCGCAGATGATGGCGGCGGCCCAGTTCGGCATCACCGTCTGCTCCCTGACGCTCGGCGCGGTCGCCGAACCGACCGTCGCCCGCCTCCTGGAGCCCCTCTTCCACGCGGCGCACCTGCCCGCGCCGCTGATCCACCCGCTCGGCTACGTCATCGCCCTGGCCGCGGTGGTCTTCCTCCACCTCGTCATCGGCGAGATGGTCCCGAAGAACCTGGCGATGGCCGCGCCGGAGAAGACCGCGCTGTGGTTCAGCCCCGGCCTGGTCGCCTTCGCCCGGCTGTGCCGCCCGGTCACCGCCCTGCTCGGGGCGTGCGCCCGCGGTGTGCTGCGGCTGTTCCGCGTCGAGCCGAAGGACGAGGTCGAGGCGGTCTTCACGAGCGAACAGCTCACCCACCTCGTCGAGGACTCCAAGCAGGCCGGGCTGCTGGCCCCGGCCGAGCAGGAGCGCCTGTCCGACGCGCTGGAGCTGGGCAGCCACCCGGTCACCGACGTGCTCCTGGACCCGGCCGGGCTGGTGACGGTCGATCCGGCGGTCACCCCGCGCCAGGTCGAGGAGCTGACCGTCAAGACCGGCTACTCCCGCTTCCCGGTGTCCGCGCCCGGCGGCGCGTACATGGGCTACCTGCACGTCAAGGACGTACTGGACCTGGAGGAGGGCGACCGTGCGGTGCCGCAGCACATCTGGCACCCGATGACGACGCTGCGCGCCGAACTCCCCCTGGACGACGCGCTGACCGCGATGCGCCGGTCCGCCTCCCACCTGGCCGCCGTCGCCGACGCGACCGGGCGGGTGCTCGGCCTGGTGGCGCTGGAGGACGTACTGGAGAAGCTGGTGGGGGAGGTGCGCGATCCGGCGCACCGGCAGGAGGACCTGGTGCCCGTGGCGGCGTTCGGGGCGCAGGGCACCCGGGTGCCCGAGGTGCCGGGGCTCACCGAGGCGCCGGGGCTCACCGAGACACCAGGGCTCCCCGGGGCGCCGGGCGACCGGCTGTCCGGGCCGCGGAGCGAGCCGGAGTCGGCCCGGGAGGACCGGGCGCTGGCGGGCTGAGCCGCCCGTGACGTACGAGTGAGCCCGCGGCCTCTCCGCGGGCTCACGCCGTTTCCGGCCAGTCCCAGCCGAGCTGTGCGAACATGCCCAGCCGGTCGCTGACCGCCCGGATCTCCGTGATCTTCCCGGCCCGTACGGTGAAGATCCATATCTGCTCCACCGCGAACCGCCGGCCGGTGGGCCGCGGCATCCGCGGATGCGCCCCGGTGTGCACCCCGCCGACGAGCAGCCGGGCCACCACGCGGTCGCCCTCCGCGATGAGTTCACGCGGCTCCATCCGTGCCTCGGAGAAGGCGTCGAGCTGCTGCCGGAAGCCGTCGAAGGCGGCGCCCGACGCGTCCGGCTCGCCATGGATGATCTTGTTGTGGTCGATCACGTCCGCCGCCAGGTACCTCGGCAGCTCCGCCGTCCGCCGTGCGCTGATCGCCGTGAACAGGCCGGTGACGAGCTGCTTGTTCTGCTCCGTGCGGGTCGCGTCCATGCTGCCGTTCCTCTTTTCTTACGGTGTAAGTAGCGGACTGCCGGGTAGAATCGCCTTACGTTGTAAGAAAGTCAAGGAGGGATGGACGTGACCAAGGGGCCGAAGCGGGCGCGTGGAGAGCGGGCCGGGCTGTCCCGGCAGCGGGTGCTGGACGCGGCGCTCGCGCTGGTCGACCGCGACGGACTCGCCGCCCTCTCGATGCGCCGGCTCGGCGCCGACCTCGGCGTCGAGGCCATGACGCTCTATCACTACGTGCCGAACAAGGATGCGTTGCTGGACGGCCTGGTGGAGCGGGTCTTCGAGCAGGCGGCGCCGCTCACCGCCGACGGCGCGCGCTGGCGGCCCGCACTGGAGCAGTACGCCGGGTCGCTGCGCCGCACGCTGCTGCGCCACCCCGCCGTACTGCCCTTGGCGATGAGCCGCCCCGCGGTGACTCCGCAGACCCTCGGTGCGGTGGAGAGCGGTCTGCGGATGCTGCGCGACGCGGGCTTCCCGCTCGGCCGGGCGCTGGACGTACTGAACGCGCTCACCGTCTTCGTCATCGGGCACGCCGCCGTCGAAGCGACCACCGCCCGCGTCAACGAACAGGGCGCGCCCGGCTCAACGGCGTACCTTGCGCAGTTGGACGCGGACCGTTTCCCGCTGCTCGTGGAGGCCGGGCGGGGCGGCCACGGGGCCGACGACGCGGCGCGCTTCGACCACGCCGTACGGGCGCTGCTGGCGGGCTTCGACGGCAGGGTCTGAAGGGTCCGGGCGTCCCGTCAGAGCGGCGGCGGCAGGTCCGGGCCCGGTCCGATGGCCGGGCCGCGCCCGGAGAGGACCTCGCCGTACGCCTGCATCAGATCCGGCAGACGCAAGGTGGCCAGGTCGTCGCGGGACGGGGCGCTGGACCACGTGGACAGCCGCAGGTCGCGGTAGGCGCAGCTCTTCTCGTACAGGGTGCGCAGGAAGCGGCCGTTGCCCAGCTCGTCGATCCAGCCCTGCTCGACGACGTGTCCGCTGATGCTGCGCAGTTCCTCCAGCGACTCCTCGTCCCAGTGGTCGCCGTTCTCGGCGGCCAGCACCTCGCCGATGGCGGTCAGCTCCATCGGCCGGTAGCTCGGGAAGTCGACGCGCGAGGTGAAGCGGGAGGACAGGCCGGGGTTGGCGGCCAGCAGGCGGTCCATGCCCTCCGGGTAGCCGGCGAGGATGACGACGAGCCGGTCGCGGTTGTCCTCGGCCCGCTTGAGCAGCACTTGCAGGGCCTCGTCGCCGTACGCGTCGCCCTTGCTGTACGCCGAGTTCGACAGGCTGTACGCCTCGTCCACGAACAGCACCCCGCCCAGCGCCGAGTCGATCAGCTCGTTCGCCTTCACGGCGGTCTGCCCCAGGAACTCGCCGACCAGGTCGGCCCGTTGCGCCTCGACCAGATGATCACCGCCGAGCAGGCCAAGCGCGTAGAACACCCGGCCGAGTATCCGGGCCACGGTGGTCTTGCCGGTGCCGGACGGCCCGGAGAAGACGAAGTGTCGTTTCGGCGGCTGCACCGGAAGGCCCTGGCCCGCCCGCAGCCGCGCCATCCGCAACTGCGCCGACAACGCCCTGACCTGACGCTTCACCGGCTCCAGCCCGACCATCCGCTCCAGCTCGGCGAGCGCCTTCTCCAGCAGCACCGGGTCGGAAGGGCCGGCCGGCAGCTGGTCGGCGCCGCGCGGCCCGCCGGGCGCGGCCTTCTCCCGTACGGCCGGACCGGCGTCTCCCGGGGAGCCGCCCGCCAGATCGCTGTCCGGGCCCTCCGGCTCGGTCGTGGCCAGCAGCTCCCGCCCGTCCACCGGGTCGAGCGGGGAGAGCGGATCGAGATCGCCGCCCGCCTCCTGGCCGAGACCGGAGGCGGACACGGCCGCCAGGTCCGCGCCCTCCTCCAGGCCGTCGCCCTCGGCTATGGCCGCCAGCCGGGCCGAGGTGTCCATGAACGCCGGGTCGACGCGGTGCACCGCGCGGTACAGCGGCAGCGCCGCCGCGCTGCGGCCGGTGCCCTCGTGGGCCCGGGCGAGCCAGTACCGCAGTTCCTTGCGCTGCGGCTGCTCGCTGCGGCAGCGCATCAGGGCGGCCGCCAGCAGCGGCTCGGCCTGGCCGTACATCTCCTGACGCACCCGCGCCATGCCGCCGAACAGCCCGGCCTCGATGCCGAGCAGCGGATCGTCCAGCAGCGGCTCGGTATGTCGGACGAGCTGGTCCCAGTCCTTGACGAGATAGGCGCGGCAGGCGTGCAGGAAGCGCACCTGCGGGTCGGTGTCCACCGGCGGGCAGCCCGCCAACGCCTGGTCCAGCTCGGCCACATGGCGGCCGTCGAGCCAGTGCGAGGCGTGCGCCAGCAGCAGGTCGCGGCCGGTCTCCAGCACCGGCTGCACCCACCATCCGAGCCAGTACCAGGAATTGAGCGTGCGCCGGTGGCGGGCCCGCTGTTCCCCGAAGCGGTCGCGGTGCCGGTGCATGCGCAGCAGCGCGGTCGAGGTGTCCGCACGCAGCGCGTGCAGGCCGAGCCAGCCGTCGGCCATCGTCGGATCCATCCGCACCGCGGCCCGGAACTCCTCCTCCGCCTGCGGGTACGCGCCCACTGTGTAGGCGTCCACCGCGCGCAGCCAGGCGAGTTCGGCCGGGGCGTGTGTGCCCTGGGTGCCGAAATCCATCACGTCCCCCACAAAACGTCCCCCGTGGTGTGCCGCCGGGCGAGTGCCAGGCCGCAGCGTGTTCGAACCGTCGTACCGTGGACGGGCGTTGCTCGCCGTCCGGGCTCTTCGATGTGCGTCCTTCGGTGGCACGGACTCGCATCGTACCTGCGGTATCGGTGCGTCCCGAAGGGGGCGGCAGGGGGGAAGACGAGGCTCCGCGGCGCGAAGGGGGCGGTGACATAGGGTGAGGGACGGACGGCGTCGGCGCGCGCCGGAAGCGCGGGCCACAGAACGAAGCCCCCGATCACGGGGGAACAACCGGGGGCTTCGCGTCTGCGGGCGGTCCGTCAGAACCGCACATTGAGAACGTAAGTCCTGTACGCCCCCCAGGTCAAGCCGAGTTGAGGCAGTCGGCGGTACGCGCACGGCGACGATCTGCGTACCGCCGGTGGTCTGTCACGGACGGTGACAATTCAGGGGGTACCGTGCGTCCCACCCGGCCCTGGCAGCACCTCGTACCCCTCGGTGCTCGCGCGTACCAGCAGGCCGGCGTGCGGACGCGTGGGGTCCGCCGTGAAATGGGCGCGTTCCGCAGGGATCCAGTCATCCCAGAACCCTTCGAGGCCCTGTCCGTCCCGCAGCCGTCCCCGTTCCCAGGAGTGACCGGCCGTCAGGTCCATCCACAGCAGGCACGCCAGGTACGGGCGCAGGGCGCGCCGGCCCGCGCCCACGCCCTCCATGATGACGGCGTGCGCCGGTACCAGCTCCCGGCGCGCGGTGAACTCCCTGCGCTCCCAGTCGTACACCCGGTACCGCGCGGGCTCCCCGCGCGACAACGGCGCCAGGACCTCCGCCCGGAACCGGTCCGTCCAGGCGAACAGTTCGTCATGGGTGGCGATGTCGTCCAGATGGACGACCGGGGCGTCGTCCAGCGCCGCGGCCAGGCGCCGCGCGAAGGTGCTCTTGCCGGACCCGGCGTGCCCGTCCACCGCGATCAGCCGCACCGGACCGCAGGACGGGGGCAGCGCGCGCAGCCGGGCGGCGAGGGCGCCCAGCCCGTCCGGTGCGCGGGACGGCGCCGGGCCGGACGGGACCGGCCGGATCGGCTCTTGACTCACGCTGCTGCCTGTCTGACGGGGCCCGGGGAACGCGGCAAGATTACCGGTACGGGGCTTTCGGGCCCGCGGACGTCACGGCTGCGCACCCCGCCCCGGGCGCACCCCGGCTGCCGCAATCAGATGATCCCTTTCGCGACGCGCGGCGAACCGCTGGCCGAAGGGCGTGCGCGGGGCAATAGTTGAGCCACGGCCGCCGTACGGGCGGCCCCCGGACCGCCCGTGCCCGGCCCACCGCACCGTCCGCCTCCCGCTCCACGTTCCGCCGGCTCACTCCATCGCATCCGACTGGGGGACCCACCGATGAACAGACCCACGCCCCGGCGTACCGTTCTGGCCGCCGCCCTCGCCGTGGCGGCGGGCGCGGCCACCCCGCTGGCGCACGCCGCCTCCCCTTCCGAACCGTCCGCCGCACCGAAGGCGAAGCGTCTCGTGGACTACCGAGCCTGGCACACCGCAGCCGACTGGAAACAGGGCATCGCGAACGGCACCCGCGTGGTGAACGGGGGCCGCCCCGGGGTGGCCGTCGACCGCCCCGCCGGCTCGGCCGAGTACCGCGACCCGCACACCGGTACCACCGCCACCTGGGAGTACGCGGTCTGGACGTCCCCGGCCCGCACCCTGAAGGTGCCGTCCACGGAAGCCGTCGTCTCCTGGAACGCCCACACACCGGCCGGCACCTGGATCACCGTCGAGATGCGCGGCACGTACAGCGACGGCGGGCGCACCCCGTGGTACGTGATGGGCCGCTGGGCCGCCGGGGACGGCGACATCCGCCGTACCTCCGTCGACGGCCAGAAGGACGGCAGGAGCAACATCTCCACCGACACCTTCGCCATCGACAACCCGGCGAGCGGCCTGCGGCTGTCCTCCTACGAACTGCGCGTCACCCTCCACCGCAGGCCCGGCACCACCCTCACCCCCACCGTGTGGCGCCTGGGCCTGATGGGGTCCGCCGTCCCCGACCGCTTCGACGTGCCGGCCTCCAGGCCGGGCGTCGCAACCGGCCGCGAACTCACCGTGCCGCGCTATTCGCAGGAGATCCACAAGGGCCAGTACCCGGAGTACGACAACGGCGGCGAGGCGTGGTGCAGCCCCACCTCCTCCCAGATGATCATCGAGTACTGGGGCCGCAAACCCACCGCGGCCGACCTGGCCTGGGTCAACCCCGCCTACGCCGACCCCCAGGTCTGCCACGCCGCCCGCTTCACCTACGACTACCAGTACCAGGGCTGCGGCAACTGGCCCTTCAACACCGCCTACGCGGCCACCTACCGCGACATGGAGGCCGCCGTCACCCGCCTCGGCGCCCTCTCCGACGCCGAGACCCTGATCCGCGCCGGCATCCCGGTCATCACCTCGCAGTCGTTCCTGGCCGCCGAACTGACCGGTGCGGGCTACGGCACGGCCGGCCACCTGATGACCGTCATCGGCTTCACCAAGTCCGGCGACGTGATCGCCAACGACCCCAACTCCCCGACGAACGCCGCCGTCCGCCGTGTCTACAAGCGGCGTGAATTCGAACGAATCTGGCTCCGCACCAAGCGCAAGAACGCCGAGGGCAAGGTCGTCAGCGGCACCGGCGGGATCTGTTACGTGTACTTCCCGAGGGAGGTCACCGCTGTTCAGCGGGCCGCGCTGGCGGCGGTGGGGATCAGCTGATCCCCACCGCGCCCCTCCTCCGGCCCGCGTTCGCCCTCTGGCCGATCGTGCGGAACCTGTGGCGCAATGGAACCATCGGGGCCGACGGGGCCCCGATGGTGACGAGTTGGGGGAGGGGCCCATGTCCGTAGCGGTGTGTTCGCTGCTCTGGGACGCGGCGAAGCACGGGGCGGGGACGCAGAAGATCTCGTACGACAGCGACGGGTACCACCTCGTGCGCTTCCCGTACGCGGCGGACGCCGAGTCCTACGACCCGTGGAAGATGCACGATCCGGCCAACGGGGGCGGCACGCCGTCCACGTTCCCCGACGCGCGGTCGGGCCTGATCTGGCCGAGCCACGAGGGCTGGGGCGTGCTGTCCGCGATGGTGTTCTGGGACGCGGACGACCGGCCGAACGAGTACCGGGCCCGGTTCGTGCGCGATCCGCTCGGGCCCGGTTACGACTCGTCGGCCACCACCGACACGTGGAAGACCGGCGGCGGCCAGTACAAGACGTACGTGTGGCAGATGTTCGTTCACCGGGGAACGCCGGTCGGGCTGAAGATCTCCGCGCGCGGGGACGGGGACGCCAAGGTTCCCACCGCGATCACCCACGCGCAGTTCAAGCTGGCGATCCACACGGACGTGGTGCGGCCCTAGGACGGATCAGTCGACCAGACCGAGCGCGGGGCGCAGGCCGTCCGGGCGCTCGGTCACCGGCACATGGTCGACGGGCAGGTACGCGCAGCCCAGCGCCGTCGCCGCGCCGTCCGCCGTGCGGTCGTCGCCCACCATCAGCACGTCCGTGGGCGCCAGCCCCAGCTCCTCGCACGCGATCTCGAAGAGCCGCAGGTCCGGCTTCTGCATGCCGTGCTCGTACGACAGGACGCAGCTGTCGACGAAGCGGTCGAGGCCGTGGGCGCGGAGCACCGGGCGCAGATCCCAGCCGATGTTGCTGACCACGCCGACGCGGATGCCGCGCTGCCGGAGTCCGCCCAGGACCTCGGCGGCGTCCGGGTACGGCGCCCACGCGGCGGCGGTCATATGGCGCTCGTACAGCGCGTCGTACAGCCTGTCGTCGGGCAGCGGCACCTGCCGGGCCAGACCGGTGTACAGCTCGCGGTGCCGGTCCGCGCTGCGGTCCCGGACCTCCCACAGGGCGGCCAGGCCGGGCGGCAGCCGCTCCGGCGAGGGGCCGCCGGGCAGCGCGCCCGCCCGGCCCAGCTCCGCGGCCAGGCGGACGGTCTCCGCCTCAGGGAGCCGCGTCCCGGTCTCCGCGAGCGCCGCGCGCAGCCAGCTCTCCGGCGATTCGATGCGCAGCAGCGTCCCGGAGAAGTCAAAGAGCACACCCTTGATCGTCATACCGCCATCCTGTCGTTCCGACGGCCCGCCGTCATCGACGGGCCGCGTACCGGATTCCGTAGCGTCGTACGTACACGAGCGCCGCGACCGCCACCCAGGCGCCGCCCAGCAGCCAGCCGCCGAGCACGTCCGTCGCCCAGTGGACCCCCAGATACACCCGGGTCAGGCCGACACCGGCCACGGACACCGCGACCAGCGCCGCGGCGGTCCGCCGCCAGGCCCGGCGCGCCCCGTACAGCCGCAGCAGCCACAGGGCGAGGCCGCCCGCGACCGCCGCCGTCATGGCGTGGCCCGAGGGGAAGGCCGCGTAGCCCGCCGAGTCGACGGGGTCCGGCCACACCGGGCGGGGCCGGTCCACCAGGGCCTTCAGCGTCTGCTGGAGCGCGGTGCCCAGGGCCGCCGTGACCGCCACCCAGCAGCCGGGCACCCACTGCCGGCGGCACAGGAGCGCGATGACCGCGACGGCCAGGAGGGCGCGCAAGGTCCAGGGGTCCCAGACCCAGTCGGAGAAGATCCGGTTGGTCTGCGTCAGGCCGGGGTCCGCGACGGCCGTGCGGTGGAAGGCCCTGGCGAGCGACCGGTCGAGGGCGAGCAGGGGGCTCCAGCGGGCGGCGACAAGAGCGAGGAGGGCGGCGAAGGGGAGGAGCAGAAGGAGGGGGAGGAGGGGGGGGGG